>CAJXUJ010000038.1 GCA_913061025.1 uncultured Actinomycetes bacterium
GGTCAGATCACGGTACCCAAAGCGGTGCGGGAGGTCTTGGGCCTGGTGCCCGGTGATGAAGTCGAGTTCGACATTACGGGCCCCCAGGTAATCCTGCGGAAAGCAACGTCGGGGATCGACTGGGATCGGGCATACGGAATCGTGGACTTCCAGGGACGCGGGACCGACGAGGTCATGGCGGACCTTCGACCCAAGGCCCCACATCACTCATGATCACTGCGATTGACACCAACGTCCTGATCGACATCGTCGGGGGAGATCCACTCTTCGGTGATGCGTCCCGGATGGCCATCGATGCCGCGGCTCGAGAAGGGCGGCTTGTGGTCTCACCGGAAGTGGTCGCCGAATTCACCACCGGCTGCGGTTCGGCGAAGGTTGCGTTCGACGTATTGGACATTCTGAAGGTCTCCTACGTGGACACCGGGTTGCCCGCGGCCGGTAGAGCGGGCGAGGCCCGTGCCAGACATCGCGCGCGCTCGCGCATCACCGCGGATTACCTGATCGCCGCACATGCAGTCGATCATGCAGATCGGCTGCTCACTCGAGATGCCGACTTCACGGACCTGGGTATCGAGGGACTCACTGTGGTGAGTCCCTCGGAGATGGTCTCTGCTTGAGTTAGCGGCTTTAGCTCGCCGGATGGCGCATCGCGGCTTCGGCGAACCGACGCACTCCCCAGTCATCGACGGCCTCGTCCCACTCTCTCGGCGACGCGGGGGACGAGGGAATCGGTGACTTCAGAATTGACGTCGTATTCGGGATAGGGACGTCACGCCGGATCTCACTCACCTGCAGAGCCGTTCGCAGGTAATCACTGTGGTCGGTGATGAGGCCTGCCAGTCGAGGGGTTAGGGGCTTCACGAGCGGCTGAGCTGCACAGGCGCGCTGCACTGCGGCTAGATCCCCGAATTGTTGAATCAGTCGGGTGGCGGTCTTCTCTCCGATGCCGTGCACCCCGGGGAGCCCATCGGATGGATCCCCGCGTAATGCGGCAACATCGAGGTACTGGGCAGGTGAGACGCCGTAGCGTTCTTCCACCGAGGCCGCATCGAGTCGTGGCCAGGCGTCCATTCCACCCTTCACGGTCATCAGGACGGTTGTGGATTCATCGACCAACTGCACGAAATCCCGATCCCCGGTCACGACGAGGGCGTTCAAATTCTCCCGAGCGGCCACGCTAGCGAGGGTCCCTGCGACGTCATCGGCCTCGAAACCCTCGACACCGATCACCGGGAGGCCCCACGCACTCAAGATCTGGTGGATTGCACCGATTTGTGGACCGAGATCGTCCGGCTCTTCCTCGGCCTCGTCGCCTTCGTCAGCGAGCCGATGGGTCTTGTAACTGGGCAAGAGTTCCACCCGCCAGTCGGGTCGCCAGTCGGAGTCCCAGGCCGCGATGAGCGTTGTCGGGTCGAAGCGTTCGCGCAGGCGCTCGATGGTCTGGAGCAAACCGCGGATCGCGTTGTGCGGACTCCCATCGGGAGCCGTCATCGAGGAGGGCAGCGCGTAGAAGGAGCGGTAGTACAGCGAGGCGGTATCGAGAATCATGACGTCCACCCCGGTGCGTGCCATGCGCGAAGTGTGGCACGTTCTACGGTTGGTCCGTGGAGACCGACCTCATCGACCGGATGCGTCAGGGGATGCGTGACCGTGGTGTCGCCGCCATGGTCGTGACCCCGGGCGCCGACCTCAGATTCCTCGCCGACTACGACGCCAAGGCACTTGAGCGACTAACCGCCCTCGTTATTCCCGCCACTGGCAGTTCGGTGCTCATCGCACCTCAGCTGGAGGAGGGCGAGGCCCGGGAGTCCGGATTCGGTCACGCCGGAGGGCGCGTGGTCACGTGGACCGAAACCGAGGATCCCTTCTCCATCGTGGCGACGATTGTGGATGAGACAGGGCCGGGAGCGCTCGCGGTCGACGATCACATGTGGGCTCAGCGAGTACTCCGACTGCGCGAGGTCTTACCCGAGCGGGAACAAGTACTCGCCGGGGCGATCATCTCTGAAGTTCGCCAGCGAAAGACATCGGCGGAGGTTGAGCATCTCCAGCACGCCGCATCGGCTATCGAGTCTGTTCACGCGAGGGTTCCCGACATCATCAAGGTCGGCATGACCGAGGCCGAAGCCGGACGCCTCATCGCCGAGGCGATCATCGACGCCGGGCACGTGAGCGTCGACTTCGTCATCGTTGCCAGCGGGCCGAACGGAGCCAACCCACACCACGCAGTGTCGGACCGAGTGATCGAGTCCGGGGATCCGATCGTCGTGGACATCGGCGGCACCATGCCCAGCGGCTACCGCAGCGACTGCACACGCACCTACGTGATGGGGGAGGCGTCCGAGGACTTCCTTCAGGCCTACGCGGTTCTTCAAGCGGCGCAGGAGTCCGCCGTCGGGTTCGTCGCGCCCGGACGCACGTGCGAGGCCATCGATGCGCATGCGCGCGACTTGATGACCACGTACATGTTCGAGGAAACACCGCTGAGTGAGTACTTCATTCACCGCATAGGCCATGGCATCGGGCTCGAAAGCCACGAGGAGCCATACCTAGTTGCGGGCAACACCGATCCAGTGGAGTCGGGGATGGCGTTCAGCATCGAACCTGGCTTCTACGTTCCAGGGCGTTTCGGTGCCCGCATTGAAGACATTGTCGTGTGCACACCCGACGGCGTCCGGAACCTAAATCTGTCATCACACGATCTCGTGCGGATTCCCGCGTGAGCGAACCCGGTCGGACCCTCATGATGGGCGGGTCGATCTATTCGCGCAGCGAACCATTCGCGACTGCGCTCCTCATCGATAACGGCCTCATTGCCTGGGTCGGAGATGACGCCGGGGCAGCCGTCCACGTCGACATCGCCGATCGGGTCGTCCATCTCGAGGGCGCCTTCGTGGCTCCTGGATTCGTTGACTCTCACGTCCATGCGACGAGCACCGGGCTGCGCCTGCTCGGCCTAGACCTCAGCGATGCGCGTTGCTCCAACGACGTCTTGGACGCCATTGCCTCGCACGCAAAAGAGGTACGTGGCGGCCTCATCTACGGCCACGGCTGGGACGACACCCGCTGGCCCGACCCAACACTCCCGACGCGCGCTGAGATCGATCGCGCTTCCTGGGGAAGTGAGGTGTACCTGTCGCGGATCGATGTTCATTCGGCTCTCGTCTCGAGCGCGTTGATCGCGCGAGCGCCGCATGCGAGGGATCTTCCAGGATTCACGTCCGCGGGCCTGGTCACCCGCGACGCACACCATGAGTTGCGCGAGGCCGCGCTTTCGCGCGTCTCGTCGTCGAATCGTCGTTCGGCCCAGCGGGCGACGTTGGACGCGGCCGCCGCAGCGGGAATCGTGTCCATCCACGAAATGGGGGGTCCGACTATTGGCGGGGCGGACGATCTTCGCGGTCTCCTCACCTTGGCTTCCGAGCATCCTGGACCTTCGGTGTACGGCTACTGGGGTGAGTTGGCGACCGACGGTGGCATAGACGCTGCCCGGGATATCGGAGCCTTTGCCATCGGGGGCGATCTTTTCGTCGACGGCTCTCTCGGCTCCCATACAGCCGCGCTGCTCGATCCTTATAGCGATGCGCCCGATTCGCGTGGCTCGCAGTACCTCGATGATGATCAGATCGCCCAACACCTCATAACTGCCACGCGGGCCAATATTCAGGCTGGCTTCCACGTCATCGGTGATGCCGCGTGTGCCTCGGTGGCACGCGCCGTTCATCGCACCTGCGAGGAGTTGGGGCGGGAGCCCGTTCGGCGGCTGGGCCACCGACTTGAGCACGCCGAAATGGTCTCGTCAGAAGACCTCGCGACGCTGGTTGAGGCTGGCATCGCCTTCAGCATGCAGCCGCTGTTCGAGTCCTACTGGGGCGGGACCGACGGCATGTACGAGCAGCGGCTGGGTCAGGCCCGTGCCGCATCGATGAACAGACTCGCCTCCATCGTCGGGCACGGTGGTCATCTGACGATCAATTCCGATAGTCCGGTGACACCCATGGCTCCCTGGTCGATCATCCGAGCCGCAACGAGTCATTCCAATCCGCACGAGAGCATCACCGCCCGAGCGGCCTTCACCGCACACACCCGCGGGGCATGGCGGTGCGTCGGCGAGCACCGGGCAGGCTCGATCGAGGTTGGTGCGCCGGCTCACCTCGCTGCGTGGCGCGTAAATGACCTCGAAGTACGGGTCCCGGACGAACGGGTGCAGGGCTGGTCCACCGACCCTCGATCGGCAACACCCGGGCTCCCAACTTTGGACGGACCCGACCCCGAATGCCTGACAACGTGGGTCAACGGAAACGTCGTTTTCGGGGGCGACTTCGTCGAGGCGCAACGTGGCTGAATCACCCCGTGACGGGCGCCTGCTACAGGTCGTCGCCCGAACATCGATAGCCGCGGTCTCGGGGGTGATCACTGCGCTGGCGTTCGCCCCAACTGGCCTGTGGCCTCTGACGCTCGTGGGCGTGGTCGGCGTGCTAGCCGCGCAATGGCGGGTGGGACCGGGGCTTGGTGCACTTCTCGGGTTCGTCTATGGATCCACCTTCTTTCTCGTATTGCTCTCATGGATGACCGTCATCGGAACGGATGCCTGGATCCTGCTGTCGCTGTATTGCGCCCTGTGGAACGGCGCACTCGGTGCCATCACCGGGCCGCTGAGCCGACTGCGCGGGTCGGCCATCTGGATTGCGAGCGGCTGGGTCGTGATGGAGGCGCTCCGTGGCCGAGTTCCACTCGGTGGATTCCCCTGGGGAGAGCTAGCTTTCTCGCAGGGCAATTCGCCCCTGGCCCCGCTCACCGGCGTCGCGGGAATGGCCGGTCTGACCTTTCTCATCGTCGCAACAGCGGCCATCATCATCGACTCGATTCGACGCCGGCGGATTCGAGCATTCGCCGTCGTCGCTATCGCCTCTGTGCTCGCGGTCGTGTTCATTCCCAAGCCGCTGGAGTTTGGCGGGTCGAGCGGGACCGCCACCGTGGCAGTCGTCCAAGGTGGGACCCCCGGTACCGGGATGGACGCCATGTCGGTCCGCCGAGCTGTGCTGGCGAACCACGTCGAGCAGACACTGCGGCTCGCCGATGCCGTGGATGCCGGGGAGGTTGCACAACCAGACTTTGTTCTCTGGCCGGAGAACTCCTCGGACATCGACCCGTTCCGCGATCCGTCGGCTGCGGAGGAGATCGACATCGCCGCCCGGGCAATTGGGGTTCCAATCGTTGTCGGTGTGGTCGTGCAGACCGACGATCCCACCAAGGTCGAGAACACCGGTGTTGTCTGGGATCCCGAGACCGGCCCGGGGGAGAGGTACGTCAAGAACCATCCGGTGCCGTTCGGCGAGTTCGTGCCATTCCGTGATCAACTCAGTGACCTCATCGGACGGTTCGATCGCGTTCCTCGCGATTTCGTGCCCGGCACCGAGGCGGGGGTGCTCGATGCCGGGGGAGTGGTCATCGGTGACGTCATCTGCTTCGAGGTGGCCTACGACGACGTCTTCAGTGCCGTGGTTGATGGCGGCGCCCAATTGATCACCGTGCAAACCAACAACGCGACGTACCAGGGAACCGGGCAGCCTGCCCAGCAGTGGGACATCGAACGTTTGCGGGCACTGCAATCCGGGCGGAGCGTCGCGGTGGCGTCGACAACAGGCGTGAGCGGCATCATCGAGCCCGACGGCACCGTTATTGCGGAACTTGCGGAGGGCGAGACGGGATACCTGGTCGCCGAGGTTCCACTCAGAGATGGACAGACCCTCAGCACCTACCTCGACTCGTTACCGGAGTACCTGGCTGCACTTGCTCTCGCGGCCGGTCTGGTCATCAGCATCTACGTCCGACGTCGGTCCTCGGCTGCAACTGTGCCGTCCGATCGACCGTTAGGGTGATCGAGTGACGAGCGGTGCGGAGGGCTTCAGCGACCTCGGACGCATTCTGGTCATCGTGCCGACCTACAACGAGCGCGAGTCGCTTCCGCTCATTGTCCGTCGGATAAGAGATTCGGTTCCCGAGGCCTTCATCCTCATCGCCGATGACAACTCACCCGATGGCACCGGGGCTATCGCCGACTCCTTGGCGCAGGACGACGATCACGTGCAGGTCATGCACCGGCACGGCAAGGAGGGTCTCGGCGCGGCCTATATCGCTGGCTTCACCTGGGGTCTACAAAACGACTACGACGTCCTGGTCGAGATGGACGCGGATGGTTCGCACCAGCCCGAACAACTGCCGCGCATCCTCGAGGCACTCCGCGGAGCCGATCTGGTGCTGGGCTCGCGTTGGATCACAGGTGGCGGCACCGAAAACTGGTCCAAAGGTCGCGAGGTGCTGTCGCGAGGCGGCAACGTCTACACCCGGGCGATGTTGGGAGTGCCGCTACACGATGCGACCGGGGGATACCGGGCGTTTCGCGCAGACACGCTGCGTGGCATCGATCTGCACACCGTTGCCTCCCAGGGCTACTGCTTCCAGGTGGATCTGGCCTGGCGCGCGGTGCAGCGCGGGTTCATTGTTCGCGAAGTGCCGATCACCTTCGTCGAGCGCGAAGTAGGTTCGAGCAAGATGAGTAGAGCGATTGTTGCCGAGGCACTCCTTCGGGTGACCCAATGGGGCATCCAGGAGCGGGCTTCGAAAATCCGCTCGGCATTGACGAAAAAGAGTCGGTAGGTCGGCGGCGATGGGATTCAAGGGACGGCTGGTCGTCTTCGGCTACCCGCTTGTGGAGATCCTCTTGCTGTGGGGGGTCGCCTCTCTCGTCGGCTGGGGATGGGCGCTACTCGGCTTACTTGCGGGCATACCGATCGGCCTGGCCCTGATGCGCAATGCCGGTTCCAGCGCGGCAACCATGATGCGTCGAGCCAACACCGATCCCGAGGCTGCGGCGGCAGCCGCCGGGTCGAGTGTCGGTCAGTTCTTCTCCGGGCTGCTTTTCCTCGTGCCTGGGTATTTCACCGATCTACTGGGGGCCGCCCTCTTGATTCCCGGCGTTCGGAACCTTGTGGGTCGCAAGCTTTCGGCGTCTGTCGGTAACCGCGCCTGGATGTCCAAAATGCCGGGATTCCCGGAATCGGGGGAGATCATCCAAGGAACCGTGGTCATCGAGGACCTGCGCTACGAGCAGGACCCAGATGAGGGTCACCCCGGGGAAATCCCGCCTAGGACCTGAGTCGTCGTTGCTCGGTCACTGACCGATGAGGGGCTGGACTCGCCCGTTTATCGGAGGCCATCCTGGAAATCTTGGTAGGGGATGGGAACCGAAATGTTCGACACGACGTCCTATCGCTAACCAGTTCGCTGATGGGTTCGAGACCTCGAACTCACGCGGGCACGGACCCGACCACAAGGGAGGCGGCAATGGGCGAGACCTCGATGAAGGGCACCCGACTAGGAGCCCTCAGTTACGAGCGGGACGAGAACGTGGCACCCGCCGAGCGCCGGATCGTGCGATACGTGTGTCCCGAGGGACACGTGTCCAATGTGCCGTACTTCGTGGACGCGGATGAGATCGGCCGCGAATGGACCTGTCGCTGTGGTGCGACGGCAATCGCCGACGAAATCGAGCCCGAGGAGCCCAAGGCTGAGAAGCCGGCCAGAACCCACTGGGACATGCTCATGGAGCGTCGGACCCGCGCCGATCTGGAGGAATTGCTCGAGGAGCGCCTCGCACTTCTCCGCGAGACGCGCGAGGAACTTCCAAAGTCGGCCTAGCGGGCTAGGAGCGCCACGACAACGATCAGGACGGCAATCGCTGCGCCGATCCCGATCCAGGGGGCGAGTTTCGAACGCCGTTGATACACCGGCTTACCGGTGCCATCGGATATCTGACCTGCACGACGCAGTCTGTCATTCTCGCGGGCAATGCGAGCCGCCTTTTGCGCTCTCTCCTCGGCGGATGGCTCCTTGGGGCCGGCGGCGAGGAAGTCTTCGTCGGGGATGAAGTCCGGGATCTCCGGGACGTCGTCGTCCCCGCCCGGTTCCGGTGGTGACGTCGTCATGGTCTCAGCATCGCACGACTACTGATGACGCAAGAGGACCGACGGGGGACTAGTCGGTACCGGCGTCGAAAGCCGATCGATCGTTGGCCTCGTCCAAACCGCGGTCGACGGCGCGCTCCTCGGCTGTGGCATCGCGATCGGCGATTCGTCCAGCGATTCCCGGTCGGATGTCACCCACCAATTCCACGTGACCATCGCGCAACGTTCCCAGACCCGCGTACATCTCCAACTTCGCCCGCGAATCAGAGATATCCAAGTTGCGCATGGTGAGTTGACCGATGCGGTCATCAGGACCGAACGCCGCATCCTCGGTCCGCTCCATACTCAGTCGATCCGGGTGGTAGCTGAACGCTGGACCCTCGGTATTGACGATCGTGTAGTCGTCACCGCGACGAAGCCGCAACGTCACGGTTCCCGTCACAGCGCTCGCAACCCACTTCTGCAGGGACTCCCGGAGCATGAGCGACTGCGGATCGAGCCAGCGGCCTTCATACAGAAGCCGTCCGAGACGACGACCCTCAGCGTGGTAGTTGGCGACCGTGTCCTCATTGTGAATCGCGCTCAAGAGCCGCTCGTACGCGATGAACAGCAGTGCCATTCCTGGCGCTTCATAGATCCCACGGCTCTTGGCCTCGATGATCCGGTTCTCGATCTGATCGGCCATACCAAGTCCATGCCGGCCGCCGATCGCATTGGCTTCGCGTACCAACGCGACGGGGGAGTTGAAGGACTGTCCATTGATAGCAACCGGGCGACCTTGCTCAAATGTGATGGTGACGTCCTCGGTGGGAATCTCCACCGACGGATCCCAGAACTTCACTCCCATGATCGGTTCGACGATCTCCAGGGACACGTCTAGGTGCTCGAGGGTCTTGGCTTCGTGCGTTGCGCCCCAGATGTTCGCATCCGTGGAATAGGCCTTCTCCGCACTGTCCCGATACGGCAGATCACGCGCAGTGAGCCACTCACTCATCTCCGCGCGACCGCCGAGCTCGCGTACAAAATCCTCGTCCAGCCATGGCTTGTAGATCCGTAGGGCCGGATTGGCCATCAATCCGTAGCGATAGAACCGCTCGATGTCGTTGCCCTTGTACGTGGAGCCATCACCCCAAATGGAAACGCCGTCGTCGGCCATCGCACGCACCAGCATGGTTCCGGTGACGGCGCGTCCCAGCGGTGTCGTGTTGAAGTACTGGCGCCCGCCGGAACGAATATGGAAGGCACCGCACGCAATCGCGGCTAGTCCTTCTTCCACGAGCGGTCCGGTGCAATCGACCAGCCGCGAGGCTTCGGCGCCGTACTGGGTAGCCCTTCCGGGTACCGACTCGATATCCGGTTCGTCGTATTGGCCGATATCCGCCGTATATGTGTACGGAACGGCACCCTTTTCGCGCATCCATGCGACCGCAACAGAAGTATCGAGACCGCCGGAAAACGCGATCCCGACACGTTCCCCAA
>CAJXUJ010000039.1 GCA_913061025.1 uncultured Actinomycetes bacterium
CAAGGAGATTCAGGTGCCTACAGGGACCGTGAAGTGGTACGACTCCGAAAAGGGGTTCGGCTTCATCACCGCCGACGACGGCGAGGACGTCTTCGTGCACGTATCGACGCTTCCCGACGGAGTGCCGTCACTGCGTCCGGGCACCAAGGTGGATTTCGGGGTGGTCGACGGCCGTCGTGGAAAGCAGGCGCTGTCGGTCAAGATCCTCGAGACGCCGTCCGTAGCCAAGGGCGTACGCAAGCCGGCTGACGACATGGCCGTCATCATCGAAGACGTCATCAAACTGCTCGACGGGATGTCAGGGCAGCTCCGGCGGGGGCGCTACCCGTCGGACGACATGTCGCGCAAGGCCGCGGCTGTGCTTCGGGCCGTCGCCGACGACCTCGACGTCTGAGGATTCTCCCCGGGAGCTAATTGCCGCTACGGGCGCTGTAGTCGGAAGACCCAGATGCCCTTTGCCGAATCACCTCGGCCGGCCACGATCTGCAGCAGGACTCCGTCAGCGGGGATTTCTTGGAGATCGGGGTAGGTGAAGCGGTAGTAGGTGGTGTCCAGCGGGGTTGAGGTGAGCCGCTGCTGCCCGATCACCGGTGACCACCCGGCGTCTGCGACCTTCGGGTCCACGCTGATGCCGATGGTCTCGCCCGGCACTACCGGAATGTTCGCAACAGCCTCGCCGGTGCTTGCTTCGGTGATGACGTCCTGAGCGCAGTCACCGGGAGCCAGGGACTCTGCGTCGAATGCCCAACAGACCGCCTGTTGATGCTTCGTGGTGGTGCCGGCGAACACCGACACCCCCGGTGCGGGCTTTTCACATCCGGCGAGCACGAGCGATGCTGCGGCGGCTGTGGTGGCGGCTAGGGCTATGCGACGGGTCTTGGTCGATCGAGCGGGCATGGTCCGACAGTACCGGGCGTCCTGCCGATGCTCCTCGGGACAGCGACCCACCGGCTGCCGGCTCAGGGTGGTGGGCGACAATTTGCGGGTGCCGACAACCGCAGCGCTGAAAGACGACGTCGTCCTACGCGATGCCCAATCGATTGCTCACGACGCCGTGGTAGACGAGATGGGGGCTCGCCTCGTCGGGAACTACATCGGTTTCTCGATGGATGCGGAGCGCCTCGGGACCCACACGTTCGCGTGCGCTGACCCCGCGTACGCGGGCTGGCATTGGGCCGTCACGGTGTCGAGGGCGCCGCGAGCCAAGGCCGCCACGATTTGCGAGATAGTCCTCTTACCGGGACCGGAATCGCTGCTGGCTCCCGAGTGGGTGCCCTGGAGTGACCGCATTCAGCCCGGTGACCTTGGCGTCGGTGACATCCTGCCCAGCCCGGCCGACGATCCACGGCTGGCTCCCGGATACACGGGCAACGATGAAATCGACGCCATCATCGACCGCGATGAACCACGTGGATGGACCGGATGGGAAGTAGCCCTCGGTCGTCCGAGGGTGTTGTCCATTGCCGGGCGGGACCAGGCCGCAGAGCGCTGGGACGGCGGCGAGTTCGGACCGACGGCAGCGATGGCCGAGGCGGCGGCCAAGCAGTGCGCCACCTGCGGATTCTTGATTCCCATTTCTGGACCGATGGCGCGAGCATTCGGTGTGTGCTCGAACGAGTTTGCACCAGCCGACGGGCGTTTGGTCTCGCTGGCCTACGGATGCGGCGCCCACTCCGAGGTAGTGGAACCGGCGCCGGAGGACTAGTTCGCTTCTCCTACTGGTCTGTCTTCAGCCGATGCGCTTTCGCCGCCAGGAGAGGAAGCCGAGGCCGATCACGCCGCTGAGTGTTCCGATTGCGGCAACGGCCCACCACCAGACACCGGCCTCCGGTTGAGCAGCGCCCTGGGTAGCCCAGACGCCTGCGAAAGCCACGACCCACAAGAACGTTCCGACCGCCACGGCGGGGATAGCGGTCTGGTCCGCGACGCTCGCCTCGGTACTCATATCGATCATTATGGACCTCGCTCAGAGATGCGCGACGGAGTTCAACAGCCGTTCCCGAAGCGTGCGCCTAGGCTGAGCGACATGGATCCCCGCACCCGGCGAATCGTGACGCTCGCCGTGCTCGCGGTCGCCGTGGCGGCGGTGTTCGTGGCGGCCGTCGTATCCGGGTGACGTTCGTCAAAGCCAGAGCTGCCGTCCGAGGGCTCGTCGCGACCTGGGCGGCAGTAACCGTTGTTGTACCTGTTGTTGCGACGAGTTCCGCGCTCGCAGTCGATACTCCTGAGTGGTCGGAGGTCTGTCGCTTCTCCGATGCACGATTGACGGAAATCAGTGGGATGGCTCCCTCACTTGTCCACGATGGACTTCTGTGGATCCACAATGACTCTTCCGACGCCGCGGTGCTGTACGGCGTGGACTCCACGACATGCGACACAGTTGCCAAACTCACGCTCCGGGGCGTGAGTGCACGCGACTTCGAGGGTATGGCGAGCTCTTGGAGTGCGAAAGGCAGGTCTCGGCTGTGGATCGGAGACATCGGTGACAACCGAGACTCCTGGCCTTTCGTGACGATCCACCGAGTGCGCGAGCCCACCAAACTGGGCGAGACATCGCGCAAGCCCCGCTCATGGCGCTTCACCTACCCCGACCGACCGCATAACGCAGAGACGTTGATGGTCGATGGTCGCGATGTGTGGACCGCGACCTGGCAGTTGGCGAATGGCGGGTTGTATTCAGTCCCGCTGACCTCGGATGTGGGAGTGGCGACGCGTATTGGCGATGTGGGGTCGCTCATCACCGATGGCGCGATCAGCCCTGATGCGCGCTCCTATGTGCTGCGGGACTACCTCGACCTACATGTGTTCTCGGGACGCCCGCCGGGCCGGCGAGTGGCGAAACTTCCGCTACCCGTTCAAGTTCAAGGTGAGGCCATCGCGTGGGCGCCGGACGGGCGGAGTTTGTTCACTGCGAGTGAAGGCGACGACCGGCTGCTGCGCATCGATCTTCCGTGGTGGGTGCTGGCGTCTCTGCACCCGCCTGACCACCTTGTCCCGTAGCGCGCAGCGCAAGTCTCAGCCGACGATCGGCTCGTTCGACTTCACCGGCTTGGCGAGGATTAGTACAAGCGCGGTGGCAAGCAGGATTGGCACGATCAAGAACGCCGAGTGGAAACCGATGGAGTCGGACAGTGCGCCGAGAATGAATGGCGCGATACCGCTCGCGGCACCCGCAGCAACGGAGGAAAGCCCCGAGGCACGGTCGATCAAGCCGCCGGAACTGGCGACGGCACGTGAGACGCCGATAGGCCAGTGCACCGAGATACCGAGGCCAACGATGAATAGCGCCGCGAGGATGAACCACGGGTTGATTGATAGCCACGCGACCGCGAAGGCTGCGAGAGCCACCAGAATCGATGAGGTGAGCAGCCGATCAACACTCCAGGTCTGCGCGAGTTTGCTGCCGTAAAGGCGGCCGAAGAACATTCCGCCGGTGACGGCAGCGAGGGACGCCGCAGCGGCCGCCGGGCCAAGTCCAGCCCTTTCACGGAGCAGATCCGCGCTCCACAGCGTCAGGGTGAACTCGGTGGCCAACAGCAGCGCGACGACGGCGAGTGACCACCAGAAGCGCCGTGGCATCTGGACCTTCTCGGCTCGAACCGGCTGGGTGACGCTCGGGGTTTCTGCTCTTTCAATACTCGGTGTGTGTTCCTGCCGGCTTCGGAAGACTTCGGAAATGATCAGGGCCACGATCAGAGCCCACAGACCCGTTCGCCAACCGAGTGCAACAGCGGTGGTGATCCCGATGACCAGGGGCACCACGAAGCCGAAGAGAGCGGCGAGTGCATTGGCCTGGGTGAGTGCCGCGGGCCCGGCGGTGCCCTGGTAGTCGAGAACAAAGGCATTGGCTGTGGCGATCAGCGAGACGCCGCCGCACGCGACGAGGGCAGTTCCGATCAGACTCGCGGTCAGTCCGAACGGTGCCGTGTACACGGCGATGCCGATGCTCATGACGATGATCGCGTAGCGGATGACGAGTCCCCTGCCCCAGCGTTCGATCAGCCGGGGAATGAGCAGTCCCGTAGCGACGTTCGCGACGGCGAATACGGTCGCATGCAGCGAAGCGACAGTTCGCGACGTCCCCTGTTCATCGCGCAGCAGCGCTTGGGTGGCACCAAATCCGTAAAGAAAGAAAGCGAACAGTGAGATCTGGATGTAGGTAATCCAGGTGATGCGGTCCAGTACCGGTCGACGCCCGAAATCGGGCGACGACGTCGTCACGCGAGTTGCGAGATGACGTAGTCCAGGCACCCGGTGAGTGCGCGGACGTCATCGGGCTCCACGGCTGGGAAGACGGCGATCCGGAGTTGGTTGCGTCCGAGCTTGCGGTACGGCTCGGTATCCACCACGCCGTTGGCCCGCAAAGCGCCGGTAATGGCCGTGGCGTCGATGGCGTCGTCGATATCGATAGTGACGACCACGTTCGAACGATGAGCGGGATCCGCGACGAACGGAGTGGCGACCTGGCTCAATTCTGCCCACTCGTAAAGAACACCGGAGGACTCGGTGGTGCGTGCGGTGCACCAGTCCAAGCCGCCGTTGCCGTTGAACCACTCCACCTGCTCGGCCATCATGAAGATGGTCGCGAGAGCAGGAGTGTTATAGGTCTGGTCCTTGCGGGAGTTGTCTATCGCCGTCTCAAGGTCGAGGAAGTCGGGAATCCAGCGTCCCGAAGCCTTGATGCCGGCTGAGCGCTCTAGTGCCTGCGGAGACATCAGCGCGATCCATAGTCCGCCGTCGGAGCCGAAGGACTTTTGCGGGGCGAAGTAGTAGACGTCGAACTGCTGCGGATCCACTGCGAGCCCACCGGCACCGGAGGTGGCGTCGACCATCATCAGTGCGCCGGCATCGGCACCGGTGACGCGCGCTGGCTGCACGACAACGCCGGTGGACGTCTCGTTGTGCGGTGAGCAGTAGGCATCGATTCCCGCCTCCGCGGCGAACACGGGCGCGGTGCCGGGCTCGGCGGAGATGATCGTGGGTTCACCCAAATGGGGAGCCTTCTTGGCACCGGAGGCGAACTTCGCTCCGAACTCACCGAAGGACAGGAACTGTGCTCGATCCTCGATCAGCCCGAAGTTCGCGATGTCCCAGAAGGCCGTCGACCCACCGTTGCCGAGGATGACCTCGTAGCCGTCGGGCAGGGAGAACAGATCCCGAAGACCCGTCCGGAGCCGACCTACCTCGGACTTGACCGTCTTCTGTCGGTGCGAGGTACCCAGGTAGGACTGCCACACACCGGCCAGGGCGTCGACCTGGGCTTTGCGGACCTTCGACGGGCCGGCGCCGAAGCGTCCGTCGTTGGGCAGCAGTTCGGTGGGGATGCGGATGTCCTGGGACACGGGTAACTCACTCCTGAGATCGAGAACGGAATCACAAGTATCCCGCGCGAGGTCTAGGAGTCGTCGTCGGGGACTAGCCAGGAGGGACGGACCATCTCCGGATCCCAGCCCGAGACCTGCTCGGGCTTGCGCGGCCGCGGCCCGACGTAGCGCGCCGACGGGCGAATCAACCGACCGGTGCGCTTTTGCTCGAGAATGTGGGCGCTCCATCCGGCGATCCGTGCGCACGTGAACATCGACGTGAACATCTGCGGCGGGACCTCGGCGAAGTCGAGGATGACCGCCGACCAAAACTCCACGTTGGTCTGCAGCGCACGATCGGGACGGCGATCCTGTAGTTGCGCGAGGGCTTCCTGTTCGAGGGCGGCCGCCACCTCGTAGCGGGGAGCACCGAGTTCCCGGGCGACATCGCGCAGGATGCGGGCTCGGGGATCCTCCGCGCGATAGACGCGATGACCGAAGCCCATCAGGCGTTTGTCGGAATCGAGGGTGTTTCGCACGAAGGCCGCCGGGTCCTCGGACCGCTCGACCTCGTCGATCATCGAGAGCACTCGCGCAGGGGCCCCGCCGTGCAGTGGACCGCTCATTGTGCCGATCGCTCCGGAGATCGCCGCTGCGACGTCGGCCCCGGTGGACGCGCTCACCCGTGCGGTGAGAGTCGAGGAGTTCAGGCCGTGCTCGGCTGCCACTACGAAGTAGGAGTCGACGGCTTCGACGTGCCGTGGGTCGGGCTCACCGCGCCAGCGGATCATGAAGCGCTCGACGACGGTGTTTGCTTGATCGATCTCGGCCTGGGGAACCATCGGTTGTCCCAGGCCGCGGGCCGATTGCGCTACGAAGGACAGCGCCATCACCGAGACGTGCGCGAGGTTCTCCCGCGCTGTGGCGTCGTCGATGTCCAAGATCGGCTGCAGCCCCCACGCGGGTGCGAGCATCGCGATAGCCGACTGGACGTCTACCCGCACATCGCCGGAGTGAATCGGGATCGGGAACGGCTCTGCGGGAGGGATGCCCGGGTTGAACTCGCCGTCAACCAGTAGCCCCCAGACGTTGCCAAAGGACACTCGGCCAACGAGATCGGCCACATCCACACCCCGGTATCGCAGGGCGCCGCCCTCGCGATCCGGTTCGGCTATCTGCGTTTCGAAGGCGACGACACCTTCGAGGCCCGGCACGAATTCCCGCATAACTTCCTCCACTATCGAGGTGACCATTCAACACCTCGGCTCTCATGATGGGATTCGGGTATGGCCGGTATGTCTAAGGAGCCTGTCGACCCAGCCGCGATGCGGGTGTCCTACGCCGAGGGCGTTCTCGACGTCGCGGATCTCGCCCCGACACCCCTCGAGCAGTTCCAGGACTGGTTCGTCACCGCCACGCAGGACGAGCGCATCGTCGAGCCCAACGCCATGGTTCTGGCGACGGCGGATGAATCCGGCGTGCCGAGCACCCGAACCGTGCTGCTCAAAGGTGCGGACGAGCGGGGGTTCGTCTTCTACACAAACCTCGGTTCACGGAAATCCACCGAACTCCGAGCTAATCCGAATGCCTCGGTGACGTTCCCCTGGTACGCACTGCATCGCCAGGTGGTGGTCTGCGGCGTGGCGGAGGAGGTCGATCGGGCAGAGACCCTCGAGTACTTCCGCTCGCGACCGCACGAGTCCCAACTCGGTGCGTGGGCGAGTGTGCAATCCAGCGTGATCGATTCTCGCTCCGAACTCGACGATCGCTGGGTTGAACTGCACGAGCAGTACCCCCCGGGCACCGAGGTGCCGCTGCCTGACATGTGGGGTGGATGGTTGATCCGTCCGACCACGGTCGAGTTCTGGCAGGGACGTCCCTCTCGACTGCACGATCGACTCCGCTACCGGGGATCCGGGTCACTCATCGACTCGAGCGCGTGGAGTGTGGAGCGTCTCTCTCCGTAGTTGGGGCTCGTGACAAGAACTACTTCGAACGTCGGCGAAGTTCGCTCGCGATGGCGACCGTCACGATGTCATCGACGGTGGAATCGGCATCCTTCGCCGCACTCCGCAGCTGCTTGCGGAGCTTCTTCGGGATGCGAACCTCGAGTGAAACCTTCTTGCCCTCGAGAACCGAGTCACCGGTGCTCGACGGTGCGATGTGCGTGGTGGGGTGAACGTCCGCGTCCGGTGCCTTGCGTAATGCGGGACGCGGTGACGGGTCGAACTTCTGGCTCATCGCAGACCTCCGGGAAAGAGACGGTCGAGTAGGGAGTCGAAGAGTTCGGAGAGCTCGCGTCCGGCAGGGGAGTCCCACGCGTGGATAGGCATTCCCGCACCTTCGGCCTGGGCGATTGCATTGCGTTCGGGAATCTCAATGCTGCTCACTTGCCGATCGAACGCTTCGCGCAGTTCGGCAGCGCGATTGCGATGTTCGGCCACGGTGGTGCGCATCCGATTCAGCACGATGCTCGGTGGTTGCAGAGTCCGATTCGAGGATTCGCGCACGAGGTCGATGGCTTCAACGGCCTGCTGGGCTCCGCGCAGAGCGAAGTAGCCGGGCTCGGTGACCACGAGTGCCTGGGACGCCGCGTGCAGCGCATTGCGGCTCATCTCGCCGAGCGAGGGAGGACAGTCGATGACCACGAGGTCGTACCGGTGTCCGACTCCGGCGAGGGCCGTGCGCAGCCGCTGTTCGGATCCGGGCGCGGCCTCGGCGACCCGGTGTTCGAGCGCTGGTTCGGAGGGCAGTACGTCGGTGCCCCGGCCCCAGGTGCTGGGGACGATGGCTTCGGCGGCCACTCCGGGACGACGGTCGGCGAGGGCATCGCCGACGGTCAGGGCCGGATCGAGAATTCCGAGGCCCATCGAGGCGTTCGCCTGAGGGTCGAGGTCGATCACCAGGGTGCGCCAGTGCCTATTCCAGGCAGCACTGGCCAAGCCAAGGGCGACGGTGGTCTTTCCGACCCCGCCCTTCATGGACAGCACGGCAACGGTAGGCACGCGGGCACCTTACGTGCCCCGGGTGAACGGCCCGATCAGTCCGTCTCGAGTGCGGCCACGTAGACGCCGTAACCGAAGAAGTCCCGGTAGGTGCGGAAGAGTTTGATCTCCCGGCGCTCGCCGTCGACGATGTCCGACGCGATGGCACTATCCGCGTGGCGAGCGAGGAAGCTGTTGAGGCGTCCTTCGAGGGGTTGGTAGTAGTGCTCCTCCCACCCAGCTTCGGACAGCACGAAGAACCCACGAAGCGACAGTCCGTTGTTTTCGAGAATCGAGATCTTTGCCGCTGCGGTGTCGATTTCGGGGTACTCGCGGTTCCAGTGCTCGTCGATCTCCGCGGGTCGTGTTGACGTCAGCCAGGTGATCTCCGATAGGACCATGACGCCACCTGGCCGCAGGAGTCGTTTCCACGCGGCCACCCCCGCTGCGAAGCCCATGTTGTACACGGCACCTTCGGACCACACGACATCGAATGACGCATCGGGAAACGGAAGGTCGGTCATGTCACCTTCGATGGTGGTGATCTGATCGGCGAGTCCACCAGCGGATGCGCGCGCCTCGAGGCGTTCGAGGAATTGGGGGAATAGGTCGACGGCGGTGACCTTCGCGTTGAACTTCTCCGCCAGCTGGATCGTTGATGCGCCAGTGCCGCACCCGATGTCGATGATGTCGGGTCCCCGCGCGGCCGATCGACCAGAGTCGAGTCCGGCCAAGCCGGCGGCGAGGTCTAGGTCCGTGGGTGATCCCGGTCCCTGTCGATCAGCGTCCACATGTAATTCAACGAGGAGTTCGAGTTCGTCCATGCGTTGACCTATTCCTTCTTGATCGCAGCGAAATCGGCGAGTGCGACTTCGCGCTCGGCCTTGTGATCCACGATCGGTTCGGGGTAGCCGGCGTCGTAACCGCCGAGGACATCCCAGGGTTCATGCGCAGCTTTGCCCGGCAGGTGGCGGAGTTCGGGAATATATGTGCGCACGTAATCGCCGTTCGGATCGAACTTCAACCCTTGGGAAATGGGGTTGAACACTCGGTAGAACGGGGAGGCGTCGGTGCCGCACCCCGCCGTCCACTGCCATCCGTGGGTGTTGCTCGCGACGTCACCGTCGCGCAGCCAGCGCATGAACTCGGC
>CAJXUJ010000040.1 GCA_913061025.1 uncultured Actinomycetes bacterium
GAGGACGATCTCCCCGAGCAGATGAAGATCCGCCGCGCCAAGCGCGAGGAACTCGTGAAGCGGGGCATGGATCCCTATCCGGTGGACCTACCGATCACGCACGACATTGCCGCAGTACGAGCCGCGCATGGTGACCTGGAGACCGATACCGCGTCGGGTGAATTCGTCGGCATCGCAGGACGGGTCATTTTCTCCCGCAACACGGGCAAGTTGTGCTTCGCGACCCTGAGAGCTGGCGATGGCACCGAGATCCAGGCGATGTTGTCACTGGATCGGGTGGGGCAAGAAGCGCTCGACGCCTGGAAGGAACTTGTCGATCTCGGTGATCAAGTCTTCGTGCACGGTGAGGTGATCACGTCACGGCGTGGAGAACTGTCGGTGCTCGCTGACGAGTGGCGCATGGCCGCGAAATCCTTGCGCCCGCTGCCCGTCGCCCACAAGCCACTGAGTGAAGAAGCGCGTGTTCGCCAGCGCTACGTGGATCTGATTGTCCGTCCGGAGGCGGCTCGAATCGCGCGTCTGCGGGTTGCGGCCGTGGCGGCCCTGCGTGCGGAGCTCACTGAACGGGGATTCCTTGAGGTGGAGACGCCGATGCTGCAAACGCAGCATGGTGGCGCCGCCGCGCGGCCGTTCATCACGCACTCCAATGCACTCGACATGGATCTCTATCTGCGGATCGCACCCGAGTTGTTCCTCAAGCGTGCTGTGGTGGGTGGGCTGGAACAGGTCTTCGAAATCAACCGCAACTTCCGCAATGAGGGAGTGGACTCCAGTCACTCGCCGGAGTTCGCGATGCTCGAGATCTACGAGGCCTACGGCAGCTATCACACGATGGCCACGCTGACCCGCGAGTTGATCCAGCAGGTGGCTCGCAGCGTCACCGGAAGCGAGATCGTCACGCGGGTGGACGGCACCGAACTGGACCTCTCCGGTGAGTGGCCCAGCATCGACCTCTACGAGAGTGTTTCGACGGCTGTGGGTCGAGAGATATCGCCGCAAACACCCATGGATGTGCTCGAGAGTCTGTGCGACGAGGCGGAGATCTCGGTTGCACCGACCTGGGTTCCGGGCAAGCTCGTCGAGGAACTCTTCGAGCACCATGTGTTGCCATCGCTGGATCGGCCGACTTTCGTGATGGATTACCCCGTGGATACGTCACCGCTGGTTCGTGCGCATCGGTCCAAGCCGGGCGTTGTTGAGAAATGGGACCTGTACGTCGGGGGCGTCGAACAGGCGACCGGGTATTCCGAGCTCGTCGATCCCGTGGTCCAGCGGGAGCGGCTGACCGCCCAAGCGGCTCTGGCTGCGCGGGGCGACGATGAGGCGATGCGGATCGACGATGACTTCCTGCGAGCCCTCGAGCACGGCATGCCACCGTCGGGAGGCATGGGTATGGGCATCGATCGGTTGCTGATGAATCTCACCGGCTACGGGATCCGCGAAACGATCCTCTTCCCACTCGTCAAGCCGGAGCGGTAGATGTCCGAGGCGATCATCCGACCCGCTCGCACCCAGGATGTGCGTGCTATCCGGCGGCTTATCGATGAGTACTCCGGGGACGGCCACCTCCTCGCCAAGGCGCCCGTGACGCTCTTCGAGGACATCCAGGAGTTCGTCGTCGCCGAAGTCGGCGGTGCGGTCGTGGGATGCGGTGCCCTGCACGTGATGTGGGAGGACCTTGGGGAGGTTCGCACTCTTGCGGTGGCCGGGACACACCTTCGTCACGGACTCGGTTCGGCGATCCTGCGTGAATTGATCGATCGGGCCCGCAACGTTGGAGTCCGGCGGGTGTTCTGTCTGACCTTCATGGTCGGCTTCTTCTCCGAGCACGGGTTCCAGGAAATCGATGAAGCCCCTGTCGATCATGATGTTTACGAGCAGTTGCTTCAGTCGTACGACGAAGGCGTCGCCGAATTCCTCGGACTCGAGCGAGTCAAGCCGAACACCCTCGGCAATCACCGCATGTTGTTAGAACTGTAGGTATCAGCCGGTATTGCGCAGACCCGTTGCGATTCCGTTGATCGTGACGGAGAGCGCACGCCTCAGGTCAAGACTCGAGTCGTCCGTCTGCCGCATTCGATCGAGTAGGGAAATCTGCAGCGAGTGCAATGGCAGAAGGTAGGTATCGCGCGTTGCCAGTGTTCGCTGCAACGATGGATTGTCGGCCAGCAGTTCGTCCTGACCGGTGACGAGAAGGATCTCTGAGACCGTCTTTTCGTATTCGGCTCGGATAACGCCGAAGATCGGATGCAGGTCCTTGGGAACCAATCGGTCGACGTACTGCTGGGCAACGTCGAGGTCGGTTTTAACGAGCGTCATCGCCACGTTCGAAATGAAGTTCGCAAAGAAGTGCCAGTGTCGATACATGTCCGCAAGGTCATCGGTATATCCGGCTGCACGGACGGCCTCGAGGCCGGAACCGACGCCGAACCAACCCGGCACGATCTGACGGGATTGAGTCCAGCCGAAGACCCAGGGGATCGCCCGTAGGTCCTCGATGCCGGCGCTGCCGTCGGGCCTACGAGCGGGTCGTGATCCAAGGTGCATCGCACCGAATTCCTCGACGGGTGTGGACAAGGTGAAGTACCGGGGGAGATCTGGATTCTCGACGAGGCTTCGGTAACTCGACTGTGCACTGAGGGACATCGTGTTCATGACCTCGTCCCACCGCTCGAGTTGCGTATCGGACTGGCGCGACTTCCGGTGAAGTAACGAGGCGTCGAGGACCGCGGCCACCATCTGTTCCAGATTGTCGCGGGCGAGGGCGGGCAGCAGGTACTTGTCGCTGATGACCTCGCCCTGTTCGGTGACCTTGATTTGACCATCGAGCACGCCCCACGGCTGGGCAAGGATGGCTTCGTAGGTGGGGCCACCGCCGCGGCCCACAGTTCCACCGCGGCCGTGGAACAGGCGGAGACGAACGCCGTGTTTCATTGTTACGTCGCGGAGTCGTCGTTGTGCGAGGTGAATCTCCCACTGGGAGGAAGTGATTCCAGCGTCCTTGTTGGAGTCCGAGTACCCGAGCATCACTTCTTGCACATCGCCACGTGACGCGACCAGAGCCCGGTAAACCGGGTGCTCGAGTAGTTGGTCGATGATGACGTCGGCGTTGCGCAGTTCCTCGACCGTCTCCAACAGGGGAACAAAACCCACCCGGGCCTTCCCGGTCGAGGTGTCCACGAGTCCGGTTTCCCGACCGAGAATGACGGCAGCCAGGATGTCGTCCGCCCCGCGAGTCATCGACACGATCACCGATTCGATCGGACGGGTTCCATAGGTGTCGAGCAACTGCCGGACGGTGTCCATCGTCCGGTAGGTGACGAGGGCGGACTCGTCCAACTGCGGCGGTTTTGGAGACAGGGGCCGCAGGGCGCTGAGTTCATCGGCTAGGAGCGTCATGCGCTCGCTCCGGTCGAGATCGTCGTAGGCGAATCCCAGTCGACCGAAGAGTTGAGCCAGCGCTTCGTGGAACTTGCGCGCGTGCTCGCGAATGTCGAGCGTGGCCAGTGGAAGGCCGATTGATGCGACGACCCGGATCGCCTTATCGAGGACACCGTGCGCCGCGAGTTCACCGTGGTGCTGCAGAAGGTCTTCACGGATGAGCAGCAGATCGTCGAGCAGTTCCCGGGTGCTGTCGTAGTCCCGTCCGACACGGTGCGGTCCGCCGTCGTGCAACCTCTCGCGCGTGAGTCGCAAACGCATGCGGATGATCGTCAACTTCAGGCGTACCGGTTCCTCCGCGTTGATACGTAAGAATCGCGGGTCGAGGTCGGGAAGATAGGACAGGTCCGCGTCGACCGATGCGCGCAACTTCTCGCTCGCCCCTGCGATTCGCTCAGAAATCGAGAGATCTTCCAAGAGTCGGTCGATATGCGGGAGTAAGTCGAGCACCGCGTGATCGCGCTGGAATTTGACCACATCCGACGTGACTTCCGGTGTGACGAACGGATTGCCATCACGGTCGCCGCCGATCCACGACCCGAAGCTCACCGGGCGAGCATCCGGCGGGAGGTCCACCCCGAGCTCGGAGAATGCTTCGGCAAGGTCTTGGAGTACCTGTGCGAGCGGCTCGCGCGTTAGATCATCGAGGTAGTACAACGCGTTGCGTGCCTCGTCGAGCACCTGTGGCTGCTCGAGACGGAGTTCGTCGGTTTGCCACAGCAGGTCGATGACCTCGGCGAGTCGACGCGAACGCTCCGAGTCGGCGAGGCCCTCGTCGAGAAGCACGTCCGCTATGCGTCGCAGTTTCACCAGAACAGATCGGCGCGCGGCCTCGGTGGGGTGGGCGGTGAAGACGGGTCGTACGGACATCGCCGCGGCGACCTGCTCGACGAGTGCGGTGTCGAGATCGGCGGCTTTCGCGTTGTCCACCACTCGGTGCAACGGGCCAGACTTCAGGCGCCTGTCGGCCCGAGCATCGTGGGCCCGCTCTACCTGCTCGGCCACGTTGGCGAGATCGAAGTAGATGGAGAAAGAGCGGGCTAGTTGGGTGGCCGTTGCGAGGTCGGCTTGGTCGAGCACGGAGGCGGCGGCGGCCGGATCGGTTCGGACGGCGAGGCGGACCGCCTCTACCTGGCTCAGCAGCAGATCGCCCTCCTGGCGGACCAGCGTCTGGCCCAGGAGGTCTCCGAGAAGTCGAATGTGAGCCCTGAGGCGGGAGTCGTCTGCGCTGGTGTCCACGAGGGCAGATTGTTCCGCATCGGGCGTTTCCGTCCGGTTTCGCGGTGGGCGTACGCCCCAGGGGGCAGCCGTGGTCGCGTGCTCGGCTCCTATGCAGGACAATGAACCATCCGGGAATTCCCGGATTGCACAGTCGCCGGACCGATGGGGTGTTGCCGCATGTTCGAGAGGTTTACCGACCGAGCCCGCCGAGTGGTGGTTCTCGCGCAAGAAGAAGCGCGCATGCTCAACCACAACTACATCGGGACTGAGCACATCCTGCTCGGCCTCATCCACGAGGGTGAGGGCGTCGCAGCCAAGGCCCTGGAGTCCCTGGGAATCTCACTCGAGGCCGTCCGCCAGCAGGTCGAGGAGATCATCGGACAGGGTCAGCAGGCTCCGAGCGGACACATTCCCTTCACCCCGCGCGCGAAGAAGGTGCTCGAACTCTCGCTGCGCGAGGCGCTGCAGCTCGGCCACAACTACATCGGGACTGAGCACATCCTGCTCGGCCTCATCCGCGAGGGTGAGGGCGTTGCCGCTCAGGTTCTCGTCAAGCTCGGTGCAGACCTCAACCGCGTCCGGCAGCAGGTCATCCAGTTGCTGTCCGGCTACCAGGGCAAGGAGCCGGCGACCGCTGGTGGGCCGCAGGAGGGCACGCCGTCGTCATCGCTCGTGCTCGATCAGTTCGGCCGCAACCTCACCGCCGCTGCGCGCGAGGGTCAGCTCGATCCCGTGATCGGGCGTGCGAAGGAGATCGAGCGAGTCATGCAGGTGCTCTCCCGCCGCACTAAGAACAACCCGGTGCTCGTCGGCGAGCCGGGCGTGGGCAAGACGGCGATCGTCGAGGGGCTCGCGCAGGACATCGTTCGTGGCGAGGTTCCCGAGACCCTCAAGGACAAGCAGCTCTACACACTCGACCTCGGTGCCCTCGTTGCCGGCAGCCGCTACCGCGGTGACTTCGAAGAGCGCCTGAAGAAGGTCTTGAAGGAGATCAAGACCCGCGGAGACATCGTGCTGTTCATCGACGAGATGCACACGCTTGTCGGCGCCGGTGCTGCCGAAGGTGCTATCGACGCAGCGAGCATCCTCAAGCCGATGCTCGCGCGTGGCGAGCTCCAGACCATCGGTGCCACCACGCTCGACGAATACCGCAAGCACATCGAGAAGGACGCCGCCCTCGAGCGCCGCTTCGCGCCCGTTCAGGTCGATGCCCCCGATGTCGAGCACACCGTCGAGATCCTGAAGGGCCTGCGCGACCGCTACGAGTCCCACCACCGCGTGTCGATCACCGATGGTGCGCTCGAGTCTGCGGCTCGACTGTCTGACCGTTACATCTCTGACCGTCAACTGCCGGACAAGGCGATCGACCTCATCGACGAGGCCGGGTCTCGCTTGCGCATCCGTCGGATGACCGCGCCGCCGGATCTGCGCGAGTTCGACGATCGCATCGCCGATGTCCGCAAGGAGAAGGAATCGGCCATTGACGCCCAGGACTTCGAGAAGGCCGCGTCACTGCGCGACGTCGAGAAGAACCTGCTCGCCGAGAAGGCCGAGCGCGAGCGTGAGTGGAAGGCTGGCGACCTCGACGTCGTCGCCGAGGTCGATGAAAAGTTGATCGGCGAGGTCCTCGCCCTCATGACCGGTATTCCGGTCTCAGACCTCACCGAGGATGACATTGAGAAGCTCCGCCGGATGGAGGAGGAACTCCACCGCCGAGTAATCGGCCAAGAGGACGCCATCAAGGCGCTCTCGCAGTCCATCCGTCGCACCCGCGCCGGCCTGAAGGATCCGCGTCGGCCCGCCGGCTCGTTTATCTTCGCCGGCCCGTCCGGTGTCGGTAAGACCGAACTGAGCAAGACGCTCGCCGAGTTCCTCTTCGGTGATGAAGACGCGCTCATCGCACTTGATATGAGCGAGTTCTCCGAGCGTCACACGGCTTCCCGGCTGTTTGGTTCACCTCCCGGATACGTCGGATACGAAGAAGGTGGACAGCTCACCGAGAAGGTGCGCCGTAAGCCGTTCAGCGTGGTGCTGTTCGACGAGGTTGAGAAGGCGCACCCGGACATCTTCAACTCGCTGCTGCAGGTGCTCGAGGAAGGTCGTCTCACCGACGCCCAGGGTCGCGTGGTCGACTTCAAGAACACCGTCATCATCATGACCACCAACCTCGGTAGCCGTGATGTGTCCAAGGGCCTGATGCTCGGCTTCGCTCCCGACGACAACGAGGGCAATGCCTACGAGCAGATGAAGTCCAAGGTGCAGCAGGAACTCAAGCAGCACTTCCGCCCCGAGTTCTTGAACCGCATCGACGACGTCATCGTCTTCCACCAGCTCACCGAGTCGGAGATCATCGAGATCGTTGATCTCATGATCGCGAGCTTGGAGAAGCGCCTTCAGGACAAGGACATGGCCATCGAGCTCACACCTGCAGCCAAGTCGCTGCTCGCCGAGCGAGGCTATGACCCGACGCTGGGAGCCCGGCCACTCCGCCGGACGATTCAACGCGAGATTGAGGACCCGCTGAGTGAGAGGATGCTCTTCGGAGACCTCGAGCCGGGTTCGATCGTCGTCGTGGATATCGAGGGCGAGGGCGATGATCGTGCCTTCACCTTCACCCCCACTCCGAAGGCCGAGCTTCCGGACGTTCCACCCATTGAGGCTGCTGAGCAGGAGTAATCAGGAAGGGGATGAGCCGTGGCATCAGGTCCGCTCATCCCCGGAATGAACGAGTTCGACGGGCCTCGCCGTCGCGTTCCGCGCGTCGTCTGGTGGATCGTCATTGGTCTCGCGGTTGTGGCGGTACTGATTGCTGGTGCTGGCCTCATGGGTGGTGTCGGACCGCTGCGGTCCCTTGGGCTGGTCACCGAAGACCTACAGCCTGTGGCCTATCGCCCGACCGTCGATGAACGGCAACTTCAGATCGCCGTCGCTCTTCCGCCGCGAGGGCTCTGTCCCGATGAAGAAGTGCAGGTAACCGCTTTCGAGCGCGGTCCACGGGTTGAGGTCGAGGCGCAAGTGCAGCGCTCTCGAACATCCGATTG
The DNA here is from genome assembly GCA_913061025.1 of uncultured Actinomycetes bacterium. Classification (GTDB taxonomy): domain Bacteria; phylum Actinomycetota; class Actinomycetes; order S36-B12; family S36-B12; genus S36-B12. Next base: position 7,704 of record CAJXUJ010000040.1, read on the forward strand.
CCCTGCCACGGGAATTGTTGGTGATCGCCTCTGGGCCGACGTGGTGCTCAACGTGCCGCTAGGCGAGCGGCAGGTGATTCGGGTGGAAGACCGACAACCGCTTCCGCGCGAATCGAACTAGCCGGGAAGCGAGTACCGGCTGCCCGCTCGCACGATCAGGCCATCGTCGAGCAGCGACTTCAATGCGCGTTCGCCCTGATCGTGATCGACCAGTCCTTCAAGCAGAGCTGACTTCGGCAATGGACCACGCGCTTCACGTAGTGCACGCATGACGGTGCCACGGGCCTGCCGGTCGCTGCCTTCGAAGCGTGGTTGACGGCGTGGTGTCACCTCCAGGCGGGGTGACCCGGCTTTGCGCCACGCGCACGTCCGGACGAGTGGACAGGTGGGGCAATCGGGAGCCTTTTTCGTGCACACCACGGCTCCGAGTTCCATGCTCGCCGCGGCCCAGGCGGCGCCGTTCGATGCTGCGTTGGCGAGTCCGGCGGCCAGGGCTCGCTCCGTCGCGGTCATGTGGGCGGGCGGCTCGTCGATGCCGGTCCAGGCTCGGGAGATAACTCTGCGGACGTTCACGTCGAGAACCACCGCTTTCTCGCCGAACGCGAAAGCACGGATGGCGGCTGCGGTGTACTCGCCCACTCCAGGCAGGGCTCGAAGCTCGCTCTCATCCCTGGGCACTTGCCCGCCGTGCTCGTGGGTGATCGCCACCGCTGTTGCGTGCAGTCGAAGAGCCCGTCGCGGGTAGCCCAGACGACCCCACGCCCGAACCGCTTCGCCCGAGGGCACCGCCGCTAGGTCACCGGGCTCGGGCCAACGATCCATCCATGCCCGCCAGACCGGCTCCACCCGGTTCACCGGGGTCTGTTGCAGCATGAACTCCGAAACAAGCACTCCCCACGGGCTGGTTGAACGCCAGGGGAGCGGCCGCGCGTTGTCCTCGAACCACGAGCAGACCCGATCGATTCGGAGTGTGTCCTTCGCCACGGCCCGGATCGTTCCATGGCTCGCCGTGCGTCGCAGTAACGTGGACAACATGGCCGGCCTCATGCAACCCGTGGGACCCGAGCCACCGGTTGTCTACTGGGTCCGCCGCGGGGCGATCCTGTTGGTCCTCCTGACGCTGGTGCTCGGTGCCTGGTGGCTGCTCGGCGCCCGCAGTTCTGCTGCCCCCGGCACGGCCACCGACCCGACTGCGGCCACCGACGAGGACATCGCGGCCGAGGGGACGGATCCGAACATCCCCATCGATGAGGCGGTTGCCACACCAGCGGAACCCACCGACTGCACTGACTCCGCGATCGAGGTGACCGCCACCACCGATTCCTCCACCTACCGCGTGGGCCAGCAGGACCCGGTCCTCACTCTCACGATCACCAATGTTGG
>CAJXUJ010000041.1 GCA_913061025.1 uncultured Actinomycetes bacterium
GTCATCTTGTCGCCAAGGGTGAGTGGATCGGGTAGCGCAGCGGCCACCAGATCCCTCGGGGATACCGGCTGGCCTTTCACCATGACCGGCTCGGTGCTGTCCAGACCGAGTTTGTGAAGGGTGGTGAGAACGTCGATGAACTCCTGGCCCAGGCCGTACTTGAAGGTGACCTTGGTGCAGTCGATCCAGCGCGGGATCAAGAGCACCTCCTCGTGTTCGACGTTCACGCACTCCTGCGGGCCGATTCCCTCGGGGAAGTCGAATACCTCAGCCCCGCTGAAGGGTTCGGTGGTGAACCAGCCTTTGTCCTTCTCCCAGATCACCGGAGGGTTCAGACATTCCTCAATGGTGGTCCAGATGGAGAAGGTCGGGGCAAAGTCGTGACCTCGCACCTCGAGATTTGCTCCATCGCGGATGCCGATCTCGTGGACTTCGTCGAATAGGTACTGCGATGCGAATTTGGCAAGGACATCCGATAGGCCCGGCTCCACTCCCATTCCGCAGAGCGCCAGCAATCCCCTATCGAGCCACTGCTGCTCGGTGGCGAACTGCTCATCGCCGAGCTTGATGCCCGTCTGGTTGTGTGGGTCGGTGGGATGCGGGCGGGACAGGCTCATGGCCGTATCGAGGTAGTTGCAGCCCGCGTTGAGAGCGCCGGTGAATATCGACATGACGAACCGCGGATCAACGAAGTTCGCAACGTGGGTGATGCCCAAGGCTGCACAGACCTCGGTGACTTCGTCGGCGCTACTGGCGTCGATAGCAATACCCGTAAAGCGTGGATCGTCCACGTGTTGGGCGAGGGCTGAAGCTCGAGTTTCGTCGTAGTCAGCGATAACCCAAGAGTCGAAGAAGTCACGCCGCTTCGCGATGAGCGCCGCAGACGTCCCCACTCCCCCGGCGCCGATCGCAAGGACGCGCATCGTCAGCCGTCGATCCGGCCATCGAGCAGCGGCTGGCTCGGATCCCAGGACTCACCACTCTTCCTCTTGGCCATTCCGGAGAGCGCTTCGAGGACCACTCGGTTGCCGAGCAGTGCGGTGACATCCGCGTGATCGAACGGGGGCGACACCTCGACAACATCGATACCGAAGAGCGGCACCTCGTAGGCAATCTTGCGAACGGCGTCGAGCAGTTCGCGTGATGACAAGCCACCTGGTTCGGGAGTGCCGGTGCCGGGCGCGAGACCAGGATCCACCACATCGATGTCAACACTTAGGAAGACACCATCGCAGTCCTCCATCGAACTTGCTATGGCTTCGTCGAGGACTTCATCCAGACCCCGGTGGACGATCTCGGTCATCTCGTAGGAGCGCATGTTCTGATCGGCCATCCACTGCAGGATGTCCGGCGGTGGCCAGTAACCACGAAGACCTATTTGAAAGAACTTGTCCCCGCGGGCCGCACCGGATTCGATGAGCCTGCGCATTGGTTGGCCGTGACCGATGAGGGAACCGAACTCGATGTCTCCGGTGTCCGCGTGGGCGTCGAAGTGAATGACGGAGACCTTGCCCCAGCCCCGAGCGCGGGCAACGCCTGTTACGTCCGGCCAGGTAATGGTGTGGTCCCCGCCCAAGACCAGCGGAACTGCACCGGTCATGGCGATCTGCTCGATCACCTTCTCGAGGTCCGCACAGGAGCGTTGGGCGTCGCCCGAGTACAACTCGACGTCGCCAACATCGACCACGTTCAGGTCCTGCAGTCCGTCCACGCGCATCGCTAGGGAGGGCCGTGAACCGTCATGGCCGAGGTAGCAGGCCGCTCGCATGGCTTGTGGTCCGAAGCGGGCGCCAGAACGGTAGGACGTTCCCCCGTCGAACGGAGCACCCACGATCACTACATCGGAACCGGAATACGTCTGGGGATCGTCGAGGTCCGCCTTGGGGACTCCGAGGAAGGTGTAGTCCGGGCCGTACTGGCTGCCGTAGCGCGTCATGTCAGGACTTTAGTCCGCGCCTGAGTCCACTCAGCGCTTCTACGATGAATGGATCGGTCAAGCCTCGGTCGAGGGAATGGAGACACGCATGTTCGCGCGTATGGGAATCGCTTCCGCACTGGTCGCCTCGATTGCACTCATGCCTGCAACCGCTCACGCGGCCGGTGACGCGAACGCGGAACCACCGACGCCCGCCGAGCTTCGCCAGACCACCACAGCCCTGCTGCAACCAGGCGATGTGACCGATGCGCTGGGCGGTGCCGTTTCCCAGAACATCGGCTACATCATCCCCACCGGGGGTCAAGATCCTTATCCCATTTGCCTCCCACCGGAGGGCAATGACGCACTTCCAGATCTGGCGATGACAACCGGATACTTCAGCACCATCGGCAATGTCAGTGAACAGGCCGTGGTTTACCCCTCCGCGGCTGCAGCCCAGTCCGCGTGGACTGACCTGACCAAGCAGATCCGGCGAAACTGCAAGTACTCGGGCAAGCTTGATGGCGAGAAGATCGTCGTCACCAACGGCATGCTCAGCGCTGGCGGGATGTGGACTCGCCGTGACTCGAAGACCAACAACTACGGCAGCGAATACACCGTTGTGAACCTCGTCGATGACGCCATCGTGTCGCTGCGCGTCCAGAACCCGAAGAAGGCGTCCACAACCGCGGCTCAGCGCGATGCCGTTGTTGCGCTCCTCCCGGTGCTCTCCGACCGCTACGCCAATCGGTCTACCGGCGGAGGTGTTCAGTCGACGCTGCTCTCGATCGCCGAGACCGCCATGGTCACGCCCGAGGACATGCCTGCTTCTCTTCCCATCGATCAGCCTGCCGATGGCTCGTGGTCCGACTTCTCGGCAGACCTACCGGGCACCGTTCCCTTCAACCCCTGCTACCCCGGCAACTCAGACATCCTCCCGGCTGGCACGGGAACCTTCTCTGCCAGCTACGGCGGAACCGGAGACATCCAGGCATCAGGAGCATCCGTCTGGCAGCAGGTCTTCACCTACGCAGACGATGCCGCAGCGGATGCGGCGTGGAAGCAGTTATCTACGGGCATCCAGGAGTGCACGGCCCGCGCCGGAAAGCTCAACAGCAAGACCGATGGTGGATGGAAGAGCACCGAGGGAACATCGGCTGTCACCGTCGACGGCACCCCCGGCATCTACGTCCGTTACATCACCACGCAGGGCGGCGACACCAAGGACAGCCGTTTCACATCTCGGACCTACCAACTCATCCTTAAGGATGGCAACACCATCTCCTGGCTGAGCTACGCCGCAGGCGTTCCAGGGATCAAGAAGCTGAACATCAACGAACCTGCGGTGAACCAATTAGCGGTCGAACTGATTGATCGCTTCGTCAACACCGTGGTGACGCTGGGCTAGCAAACGCCGACGGTCTGCATCAGAGTCCGGGGCATCACGCGTCTCCTTATCAATCCTTGAGTTCGCGACCCCGCGTCTCGATACGGAAGAAGAAGGTGACGAACGCTCCGACGACAGCGAGTGCAGCAATGACCCCGACACTGGGACCCAAGCCGAGAGCGCTGGTTGCGAGCGGCAAGAAGAAGGTGCCGATCACCGCGCCTACCTTGCCTGCGGCTGCCGCCACTCCGTGACCGGTTGCCCGCAGACGCGTAGGAAAGACCTCTGCTGGCAGCAGATACGTCGTCGCATTCGGGCCCATATTCACCATGGTGTTGAACATGACGAATGAACCCAACAGGATCCACAGCGGACCACCGCTGCCTACTACCGCGAGTGTCCCGAGTCCGAGGCCCATGCCAAGGAAGCCGACCACCTGAAGCCGGATTCGCCCAGCACGTTCGACCAGGATCATGTTCAAGATGAAACCAACGATCAAAAATAGATCGGTGAACGCTGCCTGCCCTGTTGCGGCAATGTCAGCCGCTATGAAATCGTCCTTGGCCATGTGGGTGTTGGGATCCGCACCGGTGAGTCCAGCCAGGATCGTTGGTGTGAACAGTCCGATTCCGTAGAGGGCAATGTCCATCAGGAACCAGGGAACTGTCGTGAGGACAAGGGCGCGTCGTCGGATCGGAGCCCACAAGTCTTTAAACGTCATTCTTGGTTGCGGCCCAGCCTCGTAGACCTGCGCCCAAGCGATATCTTCATCCGTGATGGTTGGCCGTTCTCCGGTGAGCCATTCAGTGTCGAGCTCGGCCTGATCGAGATTGCCGCGCTCGGCCTCCCACCGCGGAGACTCCGGTATGCGAAGGCGCATGATCGCGACGATCACCGCGGGGACAACTCCCGAGAGCAGCATCCAGCGCCACGTGCCCTCGTCTGGCATCAAGGTGAGCAATACGAACCCTGCCACCGCGCCCAGCACCATTCCAACGGCTTGGAAGGAAAAGGCCCCTGTCATCCACACTCCGCGCTTGCGGGCAGGCATCACCTCACTGACCATCGAGGCACTCAAGGGGTATTCGGCGCCCACCGCGGCACCTTGGAGAAATCGGAAGACGGCAAGTGACCACACATCCCAGGCGAAGGCCGATGCGATAGCGGTTACTAAGAACAGCACCAAATCGATCTTCAGCATGGCTCGCCGACCGATGCGATCGGCGATGCGTCCGGACAGTAGGGCTCCGGGGACCGCGCCGAGAACTGCAGCCCCAACAGCCACTGAGGTCTGCCAGCTATCCAAACCGAGGTCGGCGACGATCAGAGGCCCGGCGACACTCATGATGAAAAGGTCGTAGCCGTCCAAGCCGATGCCTGAGGCGGCTAGCGCCCACACGCCGAGTCGTCGTTTGCGAACTGGGGCCGTGTCGAGAACCCGACCAACCGCGTGTTTACGTGCCGCCAACTCGTCCACGTATGCACCCTCCTGTCCGGATGAACACGGATCTTGGTGGGTTCATCTGGATCCCACATGACCGAGCGATGAACTCCCGATAACAGCCTCGGCCGGCGACCTAGGAGTCGAAACCGAGTCCCATCCGGTCGAGGAGGCGCAACCACAGGTTGCGCTTTCCCCCGTGGGTGTCCGCACGGTGGAGTGACGTGGTGGTCCACTTGATGCCAAGGCTTCGCAAAGGTTCGGGTGGGAATGGCATCGGTTGGGATTGCACCATCTCCAGACGGGTGCGCGTGGTGTCGTGTCCGTCGAGGAGATCCAACAACGTCTGGCCGGCGAATCGACTCGCGCCCACGCCGAGGCCGGTGAATCCGGCAACGTAGGCGACCTTGCCCCCGGCCTCGGTTCCCCAGAATGCGGTGAATCGCGAACAGGTGTCGATGGCACCACCCCACGCGTGGGAGAACCGCAGACCGCTGAGTTGCGGGAAGGTCTGGAAGAAGTGCGTTGCCAAACGGGCGTAGGAATCGTCGTCGTTCTCGAACTCCGGACCAAAGCCATTTCCGCGGTGGTAGACCGCGTCATAGCCGCCCCACAGGATTCGGCCGTCGTCGGTGGGTCGGTAGTAGTGGAACTGGTTCCCCGAATCGCTCAGACCTTCACGAGCATGCCAACCGATGGAATCCCATTGTGCCGCCGAGAGCGGCTCGGTCATCAGTACGTAGTCGTACACGGGAACCACGCGATGGCGCACCGCGGGGACAAGGCTGGGAAACGCGTTGGTTGCGAGAACCGCTCGCTGAGCGGTGATGGTGTGTTGATTGGCCTGGAGCGCCACCCGATCATGGTGATCTTCCAGGTCGGTGATCTCGGTGTTCTCGAAGACCCGGATGCCACGGAGCTTGGCCGTTTCCAGCAGGCCCCAGGCGAGCCGCGCGGGATCGACAAGCGCCACCGAACGCGAATCCCGTAGCCCGGCGAGGTAACTCGGTGAGTGGATGGATCGCCTCATCGCATCCTGGTCGAGGAATTCCACGTCGAGGCCATAGGCATTCATGGCTTCGACGGTCTCTCGCAGTTCGTCGACCTGATGGTCGGCAACCGCGACGTCGATTTCGCCCGCACGTCGGAAATCGCAATCGATGCCGTTCAACTTGACGAAGGTTTCGATGTCCTCGAGGTTCTGCTGGCCCAACTCGAGCAGCGTCGGTAATTCGTCCGGCCAGCGGGAAAGGCCGTTGCCGAATCCGTGCGTGAGACTCGCGGCAACGAAGCCGCCGTTCCTGCCGGTTGCTCCGTCGGCGATCCGCGTGCGTTCGATGAGGACGATGTCGCGATCGGGATCGACGTCGTGGGCGAGCAGCGCGGTCCACAGACCGGTGAAGCCACCCCCGACGATCACCAGGTCCGCATCGATATCGCGATCGAGCGACGGCTCAGGATCGGGCCGCTTGGGGTTGTCGAGCCAGAACACCGAGCGCTCGGCCTCGGCGATGGCGGCGGTTGCCTGGGAGGTTGCTTCTTCAGCGAATTGCACGGGGACTCCTGATGAGTGGATGGACGCGATACGCGACCGACCGTCGCGCTGTCCCACCAGTCCCTTCGTGCGTCGTCGTTGTGGTGAGTTTAAGCCAGAGCCCTCCGCGAATGCGGAATCAGTGAACTGTCACATGTGACCGACTGGCCGCCCGGGGTGCTCTAGGAGCGGGGCAGGGTGTCCATGCTGAGCGCCTTGAGGTTGACGTCGCTATCGACCACGGACGCCTGCAAGGCCTTTCGGCGACGCCAAGCGACGAACTGCGCGATGAGGACGATCGCCAGGGAGGCGAAGAAGACCAAGGTTGCCAGCGCGTTCACCTGAACCGGGATACCGCGCTGCGCCGCACCCCAGATGTAAATCGGGAAGGTGACCAGGGTTCCGGCGTTGAAGAAGCTGATAATGAAGTCGTCGAAGCTAAGCGCGAATCCGAGCAGCGCCGCACCCGCAATACCCGGTGCCACCAGCGGGAACGTGACGTAGCGGAAAGTGGCGCGTGGACTCGCGTAGAGGTCTTGGGCCGCCTGCTCCAAGTTCGGGTCCATGCCCTGAAGGCGGGCCTTCACGGCCACCACAATGAACGAGATCGTGAACATGATGTGCGCGATGATCACCGTGGGCATACCCAACGGGAAGCGCAGGTTCAAGAACAGGGCCAACAGGCTCGAACCCATGACCACCTCGGGAGTGGCCATGGGCAGGAAGATCAACAGGTTGGTGCTCTGACGCCCGCGGAAGCGATAGCGCACGAGGGCGAAGGCGATCATCGAACCAAGGATGGTCGCCACGATCGTCGAGACGAGGGCGATACGCACACTCACCCCGAACGATTGACAAACGGCTGGAACTCCACACAGGTTGGTCCAGGCATCGATGCTGAACTCGTTCCACTGGGTGTTGTAGTCGCTGGCCGGGTTGTTGAAACTCAGCACGCCCACGACGGCAATGGGCACGAAGAGATACACGAGAACGAGCATCGCGACGACGGTCAGGATGTGCCTGCGGATGAACGTCATCAGACCAACTCCTCCGTTCCCGCTCGACGGATGTAGAAGAAGACGATCACCAAGATCAGCGCCATGAGCATGAAGGACAACGCTGCTGCCGTCGGGTAGTCACGGAACTGGATGAAGTTGATCTGGATCGCGTTACCGATCATGCGGTCTCCGGTGCTACCCAGAAGTTGCGCGTTGATGTAGTCGCCGAACGCCGGAATGAACGTGAGCAGGGTCCCAGCGACCACGCCCGGGAGGGACAGCGGCCAAATCACCTTGCGGAACGTGGTGGCTGGATGGGCGTAGAGGTCACCCGATGCCTCGATCAGCCGGGGATCGATGCGGTCCAGCGCCGCGAACAGCGGAAGGATCATGAACGGAAGGAAGTTGTAGGTCAGGCCCGCAATAACAGCAAGGCCGGTATTGAGTATTCGGTCCTGCGGCAGCACGCTCAACGCGTTCAGGAAACTGGTGATCGGGCCCTCGTCAGCGAGGATCGTGCGCCACGCGTACGTACGCAGCAGAAAACTTGCGAAGGTGGGGGCGACCACCAGGACGAGCAGCAAGCCCTTCCACTGCCCACCACGGAAGGCGATGAAGTACGCCAGCGGATAGGCGATGATCAAAGCCAAGATCGTGGCGGTGCCGGCGTAGACGAGCGACCGGATGAACTGCTCGGAGTAGGCCGAGAAGGCCTCCGGGTAGTTCATCAGATTGAACGCCGGCATGTACTGCCCCGACGTCCCCGGAACGGGTACCTGCAGGCTGGTGAGGAACAAGGTGACGAACGGAATCGCGAAGAAGACCGCCAGCCAGCCCATGCCGGGCAGCAGCAGCCAGTAGCCCGTCCGTGATCGCTTTCGCTCGGGTGAGTCCTGCTTACCCGAGCCAGGCGCCGTCATCACCGCGGCCATGGTCAGCCCGCCAACCCGAAGCTGTGCTCGGGAGCCCAGTGCACGACCACCCGGTCCCCCACGTCGCATCGATCACCGACCAGGACGTTCTGTTCGAAGACGGTGATGTCTTGCCCGGCATCGGTCTTCACGAGGTACTGCGTCGAGACTCCGGTGTACGAGACGTCGATCACCACGCCGGTGAGGCGGTTGTGGGATTCGGGAACCTGGTGCGCATCGGGCTCGTCGAGAATCGTCATCTTCTCCGGCCTAACTCCGACGATGATGTCCGACCCCTCGGCCGCATTGCGCGACTGTGGGAGTGCGAGCGTCAGTCCGCCGAAGTCCACGAGAATGAGATCGCCATTCGTGCCGGACTTGTGGCCCGCGAATAGGTTCGACTGCCCCAGGAAGTTCGCCACGAACACCGTGCGCGGCTGCTCATAGATATCGGCCGGGTGGCCCATCTGCTCGATCCGGCCGGCGTTCATGACGGCCACCGAATCGGCCATCGTCATGGCTTCTTCTTGATCGTGGGTGACGTGCACGAACGTGGTGCCCACTTCGGTCTGGATGCGCTTGAGTTCGATCTGCATTTGGCGCCGCAGTTTCAGGTCCAAGGCACCGAGCGGCTCGTCCAGGAGCAGCACATCGGGCTGGTTGATGAGGGCGCGCGCCACGGCGACGCGCTGTTGCTGACCACCGGATAGTTGCGCGGGCTTGCGACGAGCCATCGGCGCCAACTCCACGAGTTCGAGCATCTGCTCGACCGGACCCTTGACGTCCTTCA
>CAJXUJ010000042.1 GCA_913061025.1 uncultured Actinomycetes bacterium
AGCGCACTTGACTGGGGGTCAAGGGGTCGCAGGTTCAAATCCTGTCAGCCCGACACAAGAATCCCTCCTGGATCTACGGATCTAGGAGGGATTCGTCGTTGAGGCGCGTTCCCACACTTGACTATCCGACGGTGGCTCAAGTCGGAGCAGTCCGATGAGGCAGACTGCCGGCTGATGAATTCCTCGCCTGCCTGGTTCGCCATAGATCAATGTGACATCCACGAGTTCGCAGCCATCGTTGAACAGCCTGTCTTGCCTGAGGACTACCCCTATGCCTCGAATGTGGAGCAGGGAGTCTTGATCTACGAGTCATCGGCGATGAATGCTGCAGTGGGGGACAGTGAAGCCCGCCGCTTGTTGCTCAGTGAGTTAGCACGGGCCCTGGAAAGCGGTCCAGGCGTAGTGCTGTTCCGGCGAGCCTTCGACGACGATGCTGTGCTTGATCGGGCTACAGAGGTCTTCCGCGAGATCATCGCTCACGAGAAGGCAGCCGGGATTGCTCCGGGTGATCACTTCGCTGAGGCTGGGGCCAACGATCGGGTGTGGAATGCGCTGGAGAAGTTGGCTGTCCTTGATCCGGACACCTTTGTTCGCTACTACTCCAATGACGTTCTAGCCCTGATCTGTGAAGCGTGGTTAGGGCCGCGGTATCAGGTGACGTCCCAAATCAATCAAGTGAATCCAGGCGGCAAGGCGCAAAGTCCGCATCGTGATTACCACTTGGGATTCCAGTCGCCAAAGTCAGCAGAGGCTTATCCGGCTCACGTTCATCGACTGTCTCCGGCGCTGACCCTGCAGGGCGGGATAGCCCATGGAGGTGTGCCTATTGAAGCTGGGCCCACGTTCTTGCTGCCGAACTCTCAGAAATACGGACCGGGATACGTCGCCTCGCACCTGCCGGAATTCCGCGATTACTCCGAGCGGATGGCTGTTCAGATTCCGTTCGCCAAGGGTGACGCCGTGTTCTTTAACCCGGCTCTTTTCCATGGAGCAGGCAGTAATCGAACGACGGGTTCACAGCGGCTAGTGAACCTGCTTCAGGTGTCGAGTGCGTTCGGCCGTGCAATGGAGAAAGTAGATCGCCGTCGGGTGGTTGAAGCGATCTATCCGTCCCTGCTCGCATGGAAGCAGGCGGGGGCGACCGAAGGTGCCCTGCGGAACGCGGTTGGGGCGAGTGCGGAGGGTTATGCATTCCCGCTCGATCTGGATGCGAATCCGCCTGAAGGCAGCGACGCTCCGGGCGCACAAGCCGACGTGGTGCTGCGAGGCCTGACAGAGGAATGGTCCCCAGAGGAGCTGGCGGCTCGACTGTGATGAGCCTCCAGCAAGAAAGCGACGGTCGCTAATGGCTCATGTTGCCTCGTGTTCGTGCGGCGAGGTCTATGACCACAACGTTCTCGTCCGATGCCCGGAATGTGGTCGGCCGAGCGCGAAGGTTTCGGGGAATCGAGCGACCCCCTAGGGAAAGACCTCCCACAAAGACCGCTTGCCGGACTTTTCGCACGTCCCCGAGTGATTGTTCGGCGCACCGCTGTAGTTCCGGATCCGACATCTGAATCCATTGATGGTGACTTGACCCTCTCGGTCTTGCAGCCGTAGGCGGGTTTTGCTCATAAGTTTGAGGGCCTTCCGGCAGTCGAGATTCTGGGAGAGATAGCCGATGCGTTCATGCTCCAAGACGATAACGCCGCACCAGGTCTCGCCGTTGGGGCGTGCGGCAGCCGGGCTGGCAACACTTATTCCCGCGACTACGATCACGGCGGTTACGAGTGTCGCAACTGACTTGCGAAGCATGTGATCCTCCAATCTCGTTTGCGTCTCTCAGAGCCGAACCATCGCGTCCGGCCCGGCTGGTCCCCAGGCTAAGCGCACGGGAACCTCAAGTGTTCGTGTGTTGTGTTCGCTCAGCAAGGCGATGGCCATGTCGAGTGCCGGCGGTCGGAGATAGCCCACAACATGTCCATCAACAATCACGGTGATGTCCGCGATTGCGTTCATGCGCGGATCCACTACCGGGCGAAGGGTCGCCCACTCATACCGTGCGGCAGTGTCGGCTTGGATGCCTAGCGCTTGGAACGATTCACCGAGCCGGGACTGCCCCACGGTCAGGACGTCGTAGTCGTTGTCGTTATCACTCAGTTCACCAAGCCGGACGACATCGCTTGGGGGAGTACGTCGGCGAAACGGCCACATGAGCGCGAGATTTGGGTGCGACCTACAGGCCGAGCAGGATGGCGATGACGGCGCAGATGACCGCGAGGTACCACAGGACTACGCCAATGGCCGCAATCCGCAGGGGAGCGCGGTACTCGCCGGCCGCGTACTTGAAGGCATTGGCGTACACCTTGGAGAACTTGGTGGCCTCCTTGCGAGCATCACCGGAGGGGTCGCGCTGGGACCAATAGCCCCGCTCGCTGGACAGGCCGAGAACGACGAAGACAACTCCGAAAATGGCGAGCGCGATGGCGAATATCCACATCGTCTCGGCGGGAATGCTCATGGAGTGAAGCGTAGTGGTCGCGCATTCCCTTGCGACCGACCGTTCATGTGCGCGTAAGAGTGGTGTTCCGTGTTGTTTCCCGCACTGCAACTGCTTGGGTGGAGATTTGCGAGGTCAATTCTTGGAGGCATCGTGAAGAACAAGCGCCATCTGCCCGTACCCGTGATCATGTGCGTGATGGGGGCTTCGCTGGCTCTCGCGGCACCGGCAGGCGCTGCCGGGAGTGCCACCGTCACCAATGTGGCTGATTCGGGTGAGGGTTCCTTGCGCTCGGCGCTGGCGTCGGGGGCTACGAATATCACGATCGCGGTGCCGGAAATCACCATCTTGAGCACGCTGCAGTATTCGGGCAGCGATCCACTGGTGATTAATGGCGGTGGAGTCATTGTCAAGGGCAACGGACTCAAGGCCACCTTGTTCCAGTCCGCGGGTGGCGCCGACGTCACCATCAACAACATGACCTTCGATGACGGCGGCAACTTCGGGGTGAACGCCGGCGGCGGATACGGGCTGCACTTCGCCACGACCGCGAACCAGACCGGCAAGATGAGAATCGATCTGGACAACGTGACCGTGCAGGGTGTCGGTGGTCACGGCATCTACGTCGATGATTCGAATGGGAGCCCGGCGACGGTAGTCCTGGCGACGAGCGATGTAAGGGTCGATAGGGCCGGCATCGGTGGCTTCGACCAGGATGGCATCCGGGTGGACGAGACCGGCGACGGCAACATCAACTTCCGTGCCCACAAAAGTCAGTTCATTGCGGCCGGCGCCGATGGTGTGGAACTTGACGAAGCCGGCGACGGTGATGTCATCTTCGGCGTCAGCAACGTCGTGTTCGCCCGCAACGGTGACTACTGCGAGGGTCAGAGCATCAGCAACCCGGAGGATCCGTTGTGCGTGGAGGACGGTGAGCTCGATCTCGATGATGGCTTCGATATCGACGAAGCGAACGAGGGCAACATCCGGGGATACGTGGCCGACTCAGTGGTGGACAGTAACTTCGACGAGGGCCTGGACTTCGATGAGGCGGGAACCGGCAGTTTCTCTGTCACCGTCACCGATGTTGCTGTCGTCGGCAATACAGATGAGGGAATCAAGCTAAGCGAGGAAGACGGCGGTGGCGTATGGATTGCCCTGGCGAACGTAAATGTCAGGGACGGCAAGAACGATGCCATGGCTTTCGAGGAGGCAGGACCTGGACGCCTGTTCGCCTACCTTGTTGAAGTCGAGGCCTCGGGTAACGATGGCGTTGGAATGGTTGCCGAGCAGTTGGACGAGGGCTCGGGCATCGCTGTTCCGACGGCTAGCCCCCTCGGGGAGGTAGTTCTCCGAGGGGTGGAGATCCCGGCGATCGTTCGCGGTTAAGGCGCTTGGCTCCCGCTTGCCCGGGCACATCGTGTCCGTTTCGCCCCTATGTCGCAGAAATGTCTCACAAAAGTGGGAGACATGTCACATCCCATATGTCTGATTTATCCCGACACGCCACAGACGCTGCCGGCCGATGAATGGTCAACTATCGGCCGAACTCACAGCACTCCCGCTGGCAACCCACGCCATCGGGATGGGCTGCGTCCAGCACCCCGGACGACGTGAGAACCGTCGCCGGCGGACGCCTGCCTAGGGGAGTTCCGCCGATCAGACCGACGGTCGGTGGAGCGGGGACCTGTGTTGTGGCCCCGGTGCCGCGATGGCATCCGGGCCGGACCAGAAGGTTGCATGACCTCAGCACGTCGACTGTGGACCCGTCGAACAACGGGAATCGCAATGATCGTGGCCGCCGCGGTGGCCATCCCCTCTGTCCTTGTGACGGCCAATGCCGTGGGACGTCCTCCGGTAGGGGCAGGACCGCTACCCGCAGCCCAGGCGCCGAGTCACTTCGCTGCCGTTGCCAGCAAGCGAGCCGGTGCTCGCGACTCGATGACCCCCGCCGCTAGTTCAGCGGCGATCAACTTCCAGCGGGTCCAGATGCAGCAGGCGATGGTGGAGTTCACCACCGAGTCGCCTGAGACGACCGACATGCGCGGGGTTGAGCCCAGCCTGTACCAGGGCGAGTTCTTCGATCCGAAGTCCGAGCAGATCCGTCAGTGCATCGTCAAGCGCGAGAGCGAAGGTCAGTACGACGTTCGTGGCGGCGGCGGTAACCGCTACTACGGCGCGTACCAAATGTCAGACGCCCTTGCTGACGGCGCGACCCACATGATGCTGAAGGAACACAAGCAAATTCTTGGCGTTGAGGCAGCGAAGGAACTGATGGCCGAACTTCGCGATACGCCGGTCAACCAGTGGCCGCGCTACTGGCAGGACGCTGCCTTCAGCACCATCTTCAACTGGGAACGCCCCGGATCCGGTGCCAGCCACTGGGCCGGCGGCCGCTGGCACTGCTGAGGTAACTGCCGCCCAATAGGCTCCGCTGCGTGGCGCCGATCCCTGGACTCATCGATCGGCGCCCGCAGGTGAGCATCGATCAGATCCTCGCCGATCTGGTTCCACCACCCCACTTCCGCAACGTCGGCTTCGACACCTACGTTCCCGGTGACCCGACGCAAGAGGCCGCGGTAGCCGCACTGCGAGCGTTCTCCGAGCGAATCGGCAAACCCAGCACGCCCAAGCGAGGATTCTTTCGGCGATCGGCGCCGCCCGAGGGACGGGCGGGTGTGTATCTCGACGGCGGATTCGGCGTTGGCAAGACCCACCTGCTGGCATCGCTGTGGCGCAGTGTCGACGGTCCCAAGACCTACGGAACTTTCGTGGAGTACACCAACCTGGTGGGGCTTTTGGGGTTCCGGCAAGCCGTCGAGGTCCTCAAGGTCAACCGATTGGTGTGCATCGACGAGTTCGAGCTCGACGACCCCGGCGACACCGTCTTGATGTCAACACTGCTGGGCCAATTGGTCGATGCGGGCGTATTTCTTGCCGCTACCTCCAACACTCTTCCCGAGAAGTTGGGGGAGGGGCGCTTCGCCGCGGAGGACTTCCTGCGCGAGATTCAAGGGTTGTCCGCCCACTTCGATGTGCTGCGGATCGACGGGGAGGACTACCGGCACCGTGGGGCGCCCGATGCGCCCGCACCTATGACCACTGAGCAGGTCGAGCAAGCGGTGGCGAAGACCCCCGGGGCCACCCTCGATCACTTCAGTGACCTCATGCGTTTCCTGCCAGAGGTCCACCCGTCGCAGTACGGCGCGCTCGTAGACGGAATACCCCTCGTTGGACTCGAGGAAGTCCGGACTCTGAGCGACCAAGCCCAGGCGTTGCGACTGGTCGTTCTCGTTGACCGCCTCTATGACCGAGATGTTCCGGTCGTAGCCAGTGGCGTCCCCTTGGACCGGCTCTTCTCCGAGCCACTGCTCAAGGGCGGCTACCGCAAGAAGTATTTCCGAGCTATCTCGAGGATCGTGGCGTTGGCCCGAGAAGGCCAAGAATCATCGGTTTAGTGGTTGGATGCTGGTGTGGAAATCGACAGCATCCTCTCCGGCCTCGGTGCCGGCATCGTTATCGGTCTTATCGCCCGGATCCTGGTTCCGAGCATGCAGCCCATCGGCTGTCTCATGACCATCCTCTTGGGCGTCGTGGGTGGCGCGGCCGGCGGCCTTATCGGGTCGGCTGCAGGCTGGGGTTTCTGGCTCACCTTCGCCACCCAGATCGTGATCGCTGCGATCCTCGTCGCCATCGTCGCCGCGCTGTTCCGCAAAGGTGAACCGGGGTCCTAGTACCCCACTTCGCCTAGACATAGGGAGTTTTCGGGTAATCGGGGCCTGTATCTGTTAGGGATGAGCCCATGATTCGAAACGGAACGAAGCTTGGACATAAGGCGATCGCGCTCGCTGCCAGCGCCGCCCTTGCTGCCGGCAGCATCGTGGCAACCGCCTCCACGGCGACCGCCGCTCCTGGAGACGTCACTCAGTTCCCCCTAGGGGACTCTACGAACGGCATAGCCGAGGGCCCGGCCGGGAATCTGTGGGTGACCGTGGAGAACGGGGTCATCGCGAAGGTGTCTCTCGACGGGACTTCCATCGGCTATCAGACGAACACAACGCCAGGTGCAATCGCTGCTGGTCCCGATGGCTACATGTGGTTCACGAATAAAGCGGCGGCCCAAATCGGCAAGATCTCGCCGGAGGGCGCTGTCCAGTTGTACTCCAGCAATGCCACTGATCGCGCTGAAGACATCACACTTGGGCTCGACGGGAATATGTGGTTCACCGTTCCTGATACGCAGCAAGTAGGCAAGATCACTTCCAGTGGGGCTGTGACGTTGTACAACACCGGTGGCATTGGTATGGACTGGATCACCCCGGGCCCTGAAGGAAGCAACCGCGTCTACGTCGCGAGCGGGACCGTGAACAAGCTCGGGATCGTCACCTCGAACGGAACCTTCTCGGAGATTGACGGCCCTCTCGGTGGTGCGAATACGTTCGACATTCAACTGATCAATGATCAGGTGTGGTTCACCTCAGGCAACACCGTCTTCGCCTCACTCACTCGCTTGGTGAATGATCGTGGCTTCACCCAGGTCTCGAACCCGACATTGGGTAGCCCCCTGACCATTGGCATCGGGGCTGGCGGCACCATGTGGACGGGGAATTTTGCTCCTCCAGCCGTGAGCCACGTGACCACCGGCGGTGACGTGGTAGCGACCTACCCCCTAACCAATCCCGCTAAGGGCCTATTGCAGGCAAAGGACGGGAATGTCTGGGCGATCATCGACGACGGTGTCACTCGCATCTTGACGGGCGTTGTGCCGACGTCCTCAGCTGCTCCGGCGATCAACTATCCCTCGTCGACTATCGAGCCCCCTGTTCCGCCTGCTGCTGGAACACCGATGACGGCGACGAATGGATCGTGGAATTACATGCCGACGAGCTACTCCTATCAGTGGCAGGCGTGCACGACCACGGATGCCAGCACGTGCACCGACATACCCGGCGCCACCGCGCAGGCCTACACGGTCGCTACGACGGATGTGGGTAAGTACATCCGGGTGGGCGTGAAGGCCAGCAACCTGAACGGTCCGTCCGAGACGGCCTACAGCGGCACGGTGGCCACGGGTGCCGCGCCGGCTCCAGCTCCGAGCCCGAATCCGAATCCGGCACCTGCGACGGGCGCGGAGGCACTGATCGGTAACGGTGTGATGATGGAGCTCGATGCTCCGGTGAAGCAAAAGCGCAAGAAGCGCAAGCTCTACGAGGTCTATTTCACTGCGACTGATGTCCAGGGTTCGGTGGTGTTCGAGTTCTCCAAGCGGGGCCGCACCAAGACCAAGACGGTCGCGATTCAAGATGGCGTGGCGGAGTACCGATGGAAGACCCCGAGGAAGTGGCGCAAGGGTCGCACCACGGTCACGGCGACGTTCGTGCCGTCAGCTGGTTCGCCTTACACGGCAGCCGAGGTTCGCGACCGGGTTCGCATTCGGTAGGACACGTCTCATGGCAAGGGGCCCCGGGATTCCACCCGGGGCCCTTTGCTTTGGGCATACGGTGCTCCCATGAGCGCTAACCGACAAATCACGCTTGCCAAGCGACCCGAAGGCAGCGTTGATCACAGTTGTTTCGCCGAGAACGAGGCCACAACTCCGACCCCTGGACCCAGCGAGGCACTAGGCAAGGTCGAGTGGCTCTCCATTGACCCCACGATCCGTATGTGGATGGCGATGGACACCTATCTGCCCGCCATTGAAATCGGCGCTCCCATCCGCAGCGCAGGTCTCACTCGAGTTGTGGAGTCCACGAACCCGAACCTCGCGGTCGGAACTCTCGTCTTCAATACTCCGGGATGGCAGGAGTACGCGCTTGTCTCCGAACGCGATCAGGTTGTTCCTGACGGGGTAGATCCCACCGCTGCGCTCAGCATCTTCGGCATCACCGGCATCACCGCTTACTTCGGCCTACTCGACATCGGGCAAGTCAAGGAGGGGGAGACGGTCGTCATTTCCGGTGCTGCTGGATCCACCGGCTCGATCGCAGGGCAGATCGCCAAGATCAAAGGGTGTCGAGTGATCGGCATAGCCGGGACCGAGGAGAAGTGCCGTTGGCTAACCGACGAGCTTGGCTTCGATGCCGCAGTCAACTACCGAGATGAGAACGTCGGCCGGGCTCTTCGGGAGCACTGTCCACATGGCATCGACGTGTACTTCGACAACGTGGGCGGCGACATCCTTGAGGCGGCAATCGGCAACCTCGCCTTGCGCGGTCGGATCGTCTTGTGTGGCGCCATCAGTCAGTACAACGACGACGCCCCGGCGCCTGGACCCCGCAACCTCTCAGCACTCATCTCCAAGCGGGGCCGGATGGAGGGGTTCATCG
>CAJXUJ010000043.1 GCA_913061025.1 uncultured Actinomycetes bacterium
TTTTGCGCCTCCTAACCGCGAACTTGCAGCTCCTGACCGCGAACTTGCAGGTTTAGACCGCGAACTTGCGCTCGCTAACGTTCAACGACCCAGATCCCGAAGACCGAGTTGTAGATGAGCGTTCGAGTACAGATAGGGCCTCCCGCACCGGCGTTGGCCCATTGCGCCCACGACTGCCCCCATCCGCCGGAGTCCGCCCCGCCCCAGTTGTAGCGGGTGTCGTCGACATTCAGACACGAGCCTGACGCGGGGATCGGTACCTGCTGGAGAACAGGTGGGGGTCCCTGCGGGTCGTAGGTGACCGTCTGAGCCTCGATGAGGAGCCGAGCCAGCGTTGAGAAATTGGGCACACCCATGCCGGTAACGACGTCGAATCCAACTGCAGCCGAATATCCGTCGATCGTCCCGTTGGCGGTCGGCACGCCGCCGCTGAGGAAACCAAGGTTGGTCAAGAACGTTGTGGTCGTCACGGCAGTGGCACCCGTCCACAGATCACTCGACCACAAGTTGTTCGAGCCCTCGCTCACGTCGTTAAAGGCACTCGAGAACGCGGAACCGTAGACGATCGAATGCACATCGAAACCCCCACCGGAGTTATCGACGGGCGACAGTCCTCGCGCCGTCAGGGCTGCGTTTACATGAGACAGACCAACTGCGGTGAGCGGTGCAGCCGCACTGGTTCCCATCGTCAAAGTGAATGCGGTGCCGTCGTTGTTCTGCGGTACTAACCACGTGGGCCAGCCGGCAAGGGCAGAAATGTCAGGAGACAGTCGTCCAGTCGAGCTAGGAAGCGCGGATGCGACGTTTTGCTGATAACTCGGTCTCTCATAGACCGAGCTCTCACCACCCGTCGTTCCGATTCCCGGCCATTGGATATCCGCGCCGGCATCCCAGTAGCAGTCGCTCCCCAGGTCCCAGTTCCGCCAGGTAACCGGTTTGTAGGACGCACCTGGAACGTAGCTCGTCGGAGTTATCGCTGCCCCGTTCCAATCGAGAGGCGCCCACATCGTTCCCCCAATGGAGAGGACGTCCGGACTGGTCGACGGCCATTGAGGCGCCATCTGATCTTGCTGGCCCCGGGAGTACGGCTCGCATCCACCGGATCCCTCATCGCCACTTGAGACGATGGTGATCACACCAGAGTCCGCCATCCCCTGAAGGATTTCATCGGTATCCCTGACGTAGACGTCTTGGGCCTCCGTCGTGGTGAGGCCGAGGTCTGTCGTGAGGAACTGGCGTAAGGACTTCTCAAAGACGGCATAGCTCATCGTGACGATGCACCCAGCCTGAGGCGTGTCCAGTTGTGAACGCTCCCACGCCGACGGGTCGTCTCCGTCAAGGCCGCACGCATGCGCAGCATTGAGCAGTGCCCACCCAAAATTCGCGCCACTTTCAACCGTGGCCGTCTTTAACGTTGTGTTGCTCGGCAGGATGCCCGCCACAACTGTCAGATCCAAGGTCGCTTCACCGCTGAGGGGAAGGCTTGCCGTCTCACCATCGGGTCTAACGTCCGTCCACGTGGCAGGTTCCATTCCACACAAGGACAGGAAGGTGCGGACTACATCCTGATCAACCGAAGCACCCAATTCCACTACAACTAGTGTCTGAGGAGCCGGTGTTCCAGTCACAGCCACCGGGACCCCCACAACCTCGGCGATCATGTCCGGTGGCAGAGCTATTTGGGTAGGCGTACCACCGATAGGGAACACGACATCGCAGTCCGGATCCGGGTAGTCAGGACCAGTGAATGAATCCGTCGAGTGAGCAGGCTGTGCAGCTCCAAGTGTCAGCAGAATCGCACTGACGAACGTGATTCCACGAACGCCTTTCCTTAGACGACCGGCGGTCGTCCGGCCTTGGCCATTCGCCACGCGGTACTCCACTTCATCGGCCGACGGTCGGCCGGAGTATTCCGCATCCCTTCCGCTAGTCCGCCGAACCACGCTCGCAGGGAGTCACGATTTCGAACTCGCGCCACGGTCAAACCGATCCAACTCCCCACGTATATCGGTTCCAGGACAACAGGCAGGTTGCGCCTGGCTAGCCACACCCGATTGCGGGCGTTCATGCGGTAAAACTCTTCGTGCCGAAGCGGGTTGATCACCGGGTGATGCACGACGAGGTCCCCCGCGTACCAACACACATACCCGGCATCCCACACGCGCCAGACCAGATCGATTCCCTCGTGGGCGTAGAAGAACTCATCCGGCCAACCGCCGGCAGCCTCGAATGCCGCTCGACGAATCGCCGTTGCACCTTCCCACAGAGTGGTCGCCGGCCCCGAACGTGTGCGATCACCCACAACAAGTCGCGGCACCCATCGTCCGGGAGGTTCCAGACCAGTCGCGTCTTCGACTCGTGGCTGAATCAACCCCAACTGCGGATCGGAGTCGAACCGACCCTTGACCGACGCGAGGAAGTAGGGATCGGGAAGCGAGGCGTCGTCGTCGAGAAAAAACAACAGATCACCGTCAACGTGATCGACTCCAGCATTTCGGCCGGCAGGAATTCCCACGTTTTCGATAAGGCCGACAGTCTTCACTTCATCGGGCAGCCCCGTCGGCTCCCAAGAGTTACCAACGACGACGACGTCAACGTCGACTTCACGTTGCTCAAGAACCGACGCAATCGCCCGCTGCAAGTCCTCCGGGCGCTGGCCCATCGTGAGGACGACGACTCCGAAATCGGCGGTCATGAGCGCAACTTGCTCGAGGAGAGGATCGCAACCAGATGACCAAGCACCGTGATCACTCCGAAGATGGCAAGCGCCGCGACCAGGAAGCGCGTCGCCGTGAGATCACCGAGGAAAGCATCGACGATCCCGGCAAATAGAGCCAAGAGCGTCAGTTCAACAGAGTGATACGCGCGATAGAAGGGGAAGAAGCGAGCAATGGACCGCAACCGGCGAACACCCGATGCTTGCGGAGCTCCCACACCCTTGGTGTCGGCGAGCTTTGGAAGCTCGTTGTAGGCGCGCGAAACGTGCACCATGTCATTAAGGGACTTGTTCCACAGCACAAGAACCGCGAGCAGTGCGCCGATGAAGGGCCACGGCGTCTGCATCCAACCGGCATCGGGGAAACCAGCGGCACGCATACCCAGAGCGATCGGGATCAGACCTTCGGTCACGTAGTGACCCACGCGGTCCAGGAACACACCCTTCGGCGAAGACGTTTGGCGCCACCGGGCTACTTCGCCATCGCAGCAGTCCCACAGCATCTGGAACTGGCCGAGGATGGCGGCAATGAATACCCCCGGTAGACCAGGAATCAACAGCGCTCCAGCCGCACCGATGCCGGTCAGGATCATCAAGTACGTAACACCGTTGGCCGAGATGGACGTGCGCAGCAGGAGGCGGGTTAGGTAGGGAGATATGCGCCGGAGGTAGACATCGGCGACCCAGTGCTCTGAGTTGGCACGCAGCCGAACCGCATCGGGTTGGCAGACAGCGCGCACCTCCGCGATGGTCGGTCGAGCGGGGCGCTCGTCACTCATCGCTTGCTCCTCAACCACTGCACCGACGCAATTCCGCCGAACAGGACTGCCCACCAAACAAGCAAGACCGTGATCGTCGGATTCCACAGACTAGTGATCGCAAGCGCAGCGACGATCGCAAGACGTCCGTCCCACCCGAAACCGGCCCAGGTCAACCAGCGTGGAGGGCTGGCTCCCTGCAGAGAGCGATACAGGTTGTCGTAATGGTGGTAGGCGATGACGAAGAGAACCCAGAATGCAGCGACCACCAGGCTCGGATCACTCAACGCCACGAGCAGCGCGATTCCACCGAGTTCAAGGGCGCGGAGCGCGACGGGAAGGCTCCAGGCAAAACGACCAGCCGCGCTCGGGCGCAGCGCCGGGACAACCCGCGCGATTCCTGCTGCGATCGGTCCGGCGTCCCATTGGTCGCGCAGCACCTGGGCACCGTCTCCCGGGGTGGCTCCCGCCCAGGTCAGGGTCCGGGCGATCCGACCGGCAAGGACATACAGGAGCGCGAGTGCTCCGGCCACCAACAGCCCACCGAGCGCCCATTGGGGGCCGGCGACCACCGCAAGGACGCTCAGGATGAGCCATCTTTCACCAATCGGCAGATGGATGACCTTCTTGAACCAGCGGACCGCCGAGCGTCGATTGATGCGTGCCGAGGTCTGCATCGCACTCGCGAGCGCGCCGGCGCCTTGGGGCAGCGGGTCCTCGGGGTCGCGGACATCAGCTCGGGGTGCCGTCGCCTCTCGTAGTCGCTGGATTCGCGCGAAGTCGTAGTCCGACATATGCCGAGTGGTCTGCAGCACAACCAGAACAACAGCGATCCACCACACGTCTATGCCGAATCGAGCAGCTCCCATTGCCAAGCCTGCGTAGGCCGCGAACTCCTTGACCCGATCGGTCGCCGCGTCCAGCCAGGCACCGAGGGAACTGAATCGGCGGGTGGCCCGTGCCACCTCCCCATCAACGCAGTCGATCACCAAGCTCAACTGGAGAAGCAACGCTCCCGCTAGCAACCACCAGAAACTCCCACCAACGAACGATGCTGCCGCGGCAAGTCCGACCCCGAAGGACACCAGCGTGATCGCGTTCGGACTCCATCCCAATCTGATCGCCAGTCGAGTGAGAGGTTTTGACGCCTTGCGAACGACGAAGGTCGAGTAGAAACCATCGTCCACTCGATTGGCCAACAGACCACGAACCCGGGCTTCGGAGACCGACCCGACCGAGTCCCACGCACCTCCTTGATCGTGAACAGTTCGAAACCACGGAACGTCGACGATGTCCACCGCCCGCACTGGAACACCCCCGCGCACCAGCGCGACGAGCAAGACGTCGAAGGCATCGTCATCCGGCACAGATACATCCCCATGGGACAACGCCTGCAGAAGCTCATCAACAGCATCCGCCGCAACGACGCAATCCTGTGGAGCAATAACGAGAGCACCGACGCTCGAATGACTCGGGGTCCGAACGTCGTGGAAGGAGGAACCGGCGGAGACCACAGTGTGGTGACGCACGGTCACCCGGCCGGTTCGATCCGGCGCCAGCAGCGTCGTCGTCGGCGCGAAGGCATCATCGGTCACCGGCGCTAGCGCGGCCGACGGCGCAATGAGATCGGTGGAAATGACAATAACCCGACTGCCCGCGAACAGCGCCGTGCGAACTTCTGTCAATTGCTCGATGACAGTGGCCGCTCGACTGTTACTCCGTGGCCGTTCGACGGTGACGGAGTGGCCGCTCGCGGGGGTGGTGGTCTGAGTGGCGGGACCGAGCAGGATCGTGACCGACGTTGGAGAAGTCGACGTCACGAGTCCGTTTTCCGAAACAGCGTTCCAAAGCCGTCCTTGCGCGCCTGCCGCCAGGTCCGGCCGGCCAATTCGCGTGCTGTCGGTTCTTCTCGACTCGCTTCGATGACGGCAGTGACCGCGGATACCGCAGCGTCGATCGGCATCTGCGATGGCGCCTGGCTCGACTCGCTGGAACTAGGCACACGGGTCTCAAGTGCATCGAGATTGCCGTAGACATTCACACCCAGGGATCTGATGGTCGCCACCGACTTCGCACCCTGCTCTGCGGCCGCGTCGAGGGCCCAATCAGGAGTGACCAGTCGAGGCTCATCGGGACCTGGTTCACGGCCCTCCACCATTCGAAGTGCCACCCCACGACGCACGAGGCGTACGTAATCCGTCCACTGCAACTGCTTCTTGACCTTCTTGTTCAGCCGAACGAGCAATTCGGCTTCCGCAGCCGTCATCGAACGATTACTCGTTAGGTCCATTCGGGAGACGAGCAAGCTTTCAGGCACGCCGAGCATCTGGGCGAATGCGTGGAACTGGGCACTGCGATCGACGTCTTCGAGCACCAGGACGTTGACGTTCTTTGCACCAACGGCGTTCGACCAACGGGTGAGGACGTCGCCGTGATCGTGGCGCTTCCAGAAAGTCGGGGAGATCTTCGACGCGCCGGGGTTTGCGAAGACGTCTTCAAGCCACTTTTCGTAGGCGGTGGTCAGGCCATATTTCAGGTACTGCTGCCATGACGACGGCAGGAGTTTGCCGAGGTTGCGCAGCGTGACAACGACGGTCACCTTCTCGCGGCCACCGAGGGCTTCAATCGTTTCGATCGCCTTTTCTTCGGGAGCCTCACAGAAGAACTCGCTGCTGATCGCCACCCGGCCGTCGTACTTCTCGGTCCGCCTTACGAGGGCGTCAAAGTGACGACGGTCCATGACCGAACCACCCCGGGAGTTCCACCCCCAGGGTCGACCGAGCAGCGCGAGGGCGGCCCGATGCTGAGCCTGCAACTTGCCTGGATAGCGAACCGAGTGCTGCTGCAGATCGGATCGCGCATCCGCGAGGGCCGCTTGAATGGCCGTGGTGCCCGTCTTATGGACTCCGACATGCAAGAGCACGCCGCCCTCGGCGATGGCAGGCACGTCGGGAAGAAGTGGTGCCTGCGACATGCCTGAGAGCCTAGTTGCCCGAAAGGGTGGTTCCCGGCGAACGACCTAGGGCGAGCCGTCCTCATCGGACTGGCCGGAACCCAGGTCACCGGCCTCACGAGCCTCCCTGCGCGCTGCCCGCATCGCGGCAAGAGCCTCGGGAACCGTGGTGTCGGCTTCAAGTCGACCATCGACGATATAAAGCGCGCGGTCGCAGAACCGACGGAACTGCTTGGGGCTGTCACTGGAGAGGATGAAGGTGGCGCCGTTCTCTCTCAGTCGGTCCACGTGCGTCCAGCACTGCTGCCGGAAACTGCGCTCCCCCACTACGAGCGTCTGATCGATGGCGTAGGCATCGGCCTCGACCGACATGGAGATCGACCAGGCCAGTTTTTGCCGCACGGACGGCGGGGCGGCGTTCATGTACCGACCGAGCATGTTCGCCACACCAGCCTGCTCGGCGATGCGCGGCAACGCGTCCTCCACCTGCTCCGGCGTCATTCCCAGCAGCCCACCCACGATGTAGATGTTTTGGCGCACCGTGTACATCCGCTGCAGTGCACGGGCGACTTCGATCATCGGGACGATCCGTCGGCTTCGGCGCACCGTGCCCTCATCCGGGCGCAGCGTGCCTGCCGCGAGCCGTAGCAACGCCTGACGTCCCGGTCCCTTCGGGCCGATCACCGCCACCGACTCACCGGGTTGAACGCTGAAGGAGACGTCGGTGAGCACCTGAAGTTCGTCGCGCCGAACCTCACCTGCGATGCGGCGCAGGCGTTGACGCCGGCCACTCCCCCGACGGCGACGGCGGCGTGGCATCCGCATCGTCACGCTGTCGAACTCGACAACGGCGGCTAAAGACGTATCGATGGAAACCCGAGACACCTCACACCTCCTTCAGAATGCGGGGTTCGAGTTTGCGGAAGACCAATACCCCGGCGACGAAGATCACCAGACACAGACCCAGCGAGATTCCATAACCGGTAGCACTCGATGCTTCCTCCGGCCACCAACCGATGCGGTAAAGGCCAAGGACACCCACGAGCGGATTGAATGATGCGAGGAACTGAGCCCCGGCCGGAATGTTCGACACCGAGTAGAGGACGGGCGATAGGTAGAACATCGCGCGCAGCACGATCCGTACCAGGCGAGCCACGTCCGGAAACACGACCGCCGCGGACGCGATCAGCAGTGACAGTCCGTACATCAGGAAGAACTGAACGACGATCGCAACGGGGAAGAGCAGGATCCACGGCCCGGGAAGGAATCCGGTGAGCACGACACCCAGCAGGATGACGGGAAGAGAAAAGATGAATTCGACCAGCGAGACCAACATGGCGCGTAACACCCACAACTGAGTCGGCAGCGTGCTGATCCGAAGTTGGGTTCCCGTGCGACGCCAAATCCGAGTCGCGGCACCGATCCCCGTGCTGAACCACCACCAGGGCAAGATCGCGACGGACAGGAAGAGCAGGTAGGGCTGAAGACCGAGCGCTCGCGCCCCGAGCAGCACGGAGAAAACGAGCCACAGGACCAGGGACATCCCCAGGGGTTCTAGGAGGGTCCACAGGTAGCCGAGGCGAAATCGCGTGTACTTCTTCTGCAGGTCACGAAGGACCAACATCCGGAGCACCTGACGGTGCTCCCACAAGGAGCGCACGGCGTTTACGATAGGCCAACTGTGTCCCCATCCCGTGCCACCGACTCATGGCTGAGTCGGCAAAGCAAGCGAGCAGCGCGTTCCCTCGCGCGCAGGATGCGTGAATTTGGACAGGTCGAGCCTGAGGGATTCGACCTTTCGGCCGTCCCGAGTGCAGACGTGGCGCTGTATTTCCCGGATGGCCCGCCGAAGCTCTACCAACTCACCCAGTGGCTACCGGTGTTCGAGGCGCAGAAGGACCTCACCACCATCGTGATCGTCCGCCAGATCGATGCCTACAACGCCCTCACAGGTCGCACCAGCCTGCGCGTGATCCTGGTGCCGCGCTACGAGAATCTGATGGCGTTGCTCGATCGCGCGGACTTCCGAGCCGTCGTCTACGTCAACAACGGCTGGACCAACTTCCAGGCCCTGTCCTTCCAACGTGCTGTACACATCCACGTGAACCACGGCGAGAGCGACAAGATCTGCATGGTGAGCAACCAGGCCAAGGCATACGACAAAGTCTTCGTCGCCGGTGAGGCGGCGATCCAGCGTCACCACGCGGCGCTGACCTGGTTCGACGAAACCCATCTGATCCGCGTCGGGCGCCCTCAACTCGATCTCGACGTCACCCCGGCACTTCCGGTAACCGAGCGAACCACGATCACCTACGCCCCTACCTGGGAGGGC
>CAJXUJ010000044.1 GCA_913061025.1 uncultured Actinomycetes bacterium
GCTGCGTTGTCCGCGTGGACGAGCTACGCGATCGCGCTGTGGGTGTCCGAACCGGTTCTCAACGCCCAGCAGGCGGCGACCGTCACGCTGTTCATCGTCGCTACAGCCGTGCTCGCCATTGCCGCACGTCCGTTGAACCTGGTCCGGTGGGGGATCATCGCGGGGATGGTCGTGGCCTTCGCCGCCGTCATTTACATCCCGCCGCTGTCGGAGTTCTTCGCCTTGAGTCTGGGACCTGAGCGCTACAGCCTCATCGCCGTCGGTGTGGGTCTGGTGGGAGCGATCGCTGTGTGGATAGCTGGAGTCATCGCCGATCGATGGCGTCGGGCGAAGGACTAGCGATGACCAAGGAATGGAAGGTGGGGTTGTCGTCGTCGTCGGTCTATCCGGAATCGACCGCCGTCGCATTCGAACTCGCCGCTCAACTCGGCTACGACGGCATTGAGGTGATGGTGGGCACCGATGCGATGAGTCAGGACCAGGCCACACTCGCAGCACTTGTCGATCACTATCAAATCCCGATCCTGTCCATTCATGCTCCGTGTCTGCTCATCACCCAGCGCGTCTGGGGAACCGATCCGTGGGGAAAACTCGACAAGGCACGCGACGTCGCAGAGAGCCTCGGTGCATCCACCGTGGTGGTTCATCCCCCGTTTCGTTGGCAACGCGAGTACGCACGCTCGTTCGAAGAGGGGGTCGCGCGCATGGAGGAAGTGACCGATGTGCGATTCGCGGTGGAGAACATGTATCCGTGGCGCGCGGGACCGTCGGCGCTCGGCGCTTACTCACCCGATTGGGATATCCGCAATCAGGACTACCGACATACGACGGTGGATCTTTCGCACACCGCGGTGTCTCGAACCGATCCACTCGAGATGGTCGCCGATCTTGGTGACCGCGTTGCTCATATTCACCTCGCCGACGGCACCGATTCGGCGCGCGACGAACACCTGGTTCCGGGCCGAGGTGATCAGCCGGTGGCCGAGGTGTTGACCGCCCTTGCCGCCGCCGCGCACACCGGCCAGATCGGCGGTTCGATCATCGCGGAGGTCTCGACCCGAAGTGCCGCCAATCGCGAGGAACGGGTGCGCGATCTCCAGGAGACACTGAACTACGCACGCACGCACCTAGGGAGTCGTCCATGACGTCGGAAAACGACGATCGGCGAGCATCGATCGAACGAGCAGCACGGGCTGTCTTCGAGCGCCGCGGCTATGCGGCCGTGACGGTGAAGTCCATCGCGGCAGCCGCGGGCGTCGGGCCGTCGGTGCTCTCCTCCTACTACCGGAACAAGGCGGATCTGTTCGCCGCGGTGATGGACCTGCCGTTCGATCCGTCGTCGGCGATCCCCCGTCTCGTCGCTCCGGGGCTCGACGGCATGGGGGAGCGGATTGTGCGGCTGGCTCTGCGCGCAGCAGAAGACGAGCAGGTGCGCGATGACGTCGGGAACATCGCTCCGAGCATCCCCAGTTTCGTCACGAACACTCCAGGCGGCGTGCGCGCGATCTGGGAATTCGTCTCCGGTGAAGTTGTCGACCAGGTCCTCATTCGGGCCGGGATCCCCGACGCGCGCATGCGTGGCGCTCTCATTACCTCGTACCTCGGCGGTGTGGTGCTCGCGCGCTACGGCTTGGCCGTCGAACCACTGGCGTCCGCATCGGAGGATCAGGTGGTGGGACTGGTCGCCCCGACGATTCAGCGGCTCCTCGATCCCACCAAGCCGCTTCCCGGGGCTGTGGCACAGTAGCGGCGCTCGAGCCGAACGAAGACGAGGAGCCGCGGAGATGACCACCCCTGTCGATAGGACGTGCGTCGCGATGGTCGGTGGCGGCTCGATGGGCGGCGCCATCGTCGAGGGCATCCTCAGTGGTGTTCCGGAAGCCCGAGTGATCGTGGTCGAGGCCAATGAGGAGTTGGCTGAGAAGTGGCGTAGCCGCGAGGGCGTCGAGGTGCTGCCGCTGGCCGCTGCGGTCTCCGAAGCGACGGTTGTGTTCTTGGCGGTCAAGCCGCATCAGATCACCGAGGTGTTGCGCGAGGCGGCGCCGGATCTTCGTCCTGGAACCACGGTCGTCTCGATAGCGGCAGGTGTGCCGTTGTCCTCGCTCGAATCGTGCGTGGGCGAGGAGGTCGCCGTAGTGCGCGCGATGCCCAACACTCCGGTTCGGGTCGGTCGAGGGGCTGTCGGCATTGCCGCTGGACGCGGATGTACCGACGCGAAGCTCGACGATGTCTCCGCACTTCTTGGCCCGGTTGCAACCGTCGTGACTATCCCGGAATCCTCGATAGATGCACTCACCGCAACATCGGGAAGTGGCCCGGCATACGTCTTCTATCTCGCTGAGGCAATGAACAAAGCGGCCGTCGATCTTGGTCTGGACCCGGCCACCGCCAGCACGCTGGTCGCCGAGACGATCCTCGGTGCGGGCCTGCTTCTCGCCGCTTCACCTGACGATCCCGCCGCCCTGCGTGCGGCGGTGACATCCAAGGGCGGCACAACGGCTGCGGCGACACGAGTTTTCGATGAGCGCGGTCTCCCGGAGATCGTGCAGGCTGCGATGCAGGCGTGCGTCGATCGCGCCGAAGAGATGGTGCGCGAGCAAGCGGATGTCGATCGCTGACTGTCCCTCCGCGCTGGTCTGGGATGACCGGCTTGCGGAATACGACTTCGGTCCCGGGCATCCGCTGGCACCTATCCGGGTGCAGCTGGCAATGCGCTTAGTCCGGGCGTTCGACCTCGATAAGGGCTCATCGATTCGGATGCTGGGGAGTATCGAACCGGTCGACGACGCTGTTCTTGAGCGCGTGCATGATCCGGAGTACGTGCAGGCGGTGAAGGATGCGAGCCTGGAGCCACCCGTTGCCGACCTCGCCCGCGGGCTGGGTACCAGTGACGATCCGGTCTTTCCCAACATGCACCGCGCGTCGGCTCGCGTTTGCGCGGCCACCCTGGCGGCGACTCAATCGGTGTGGACGGGGGAGACGGAGCATGCGGTCAATCTGGCGGGTGGACTCCACCACGCAATGCCGGACCGTGCCGCCGGGTTTTGCATCTATAACGACATCGCGGTAGCTATCCAGTGGATGCTTGATCAGGGTGCGCAGCGCATTGCCTACGTGGATCTTGATGTGCACCACGGCGATGGTGTCCAGACAGCGTTCTGGAATGACCCTCGAGTCTTGACGATCTCGATCCATGAGAGCCCACGATCGTTGTTTCCCGGAACGGGGGATCCACGAGAGGTGGGAGGGCCGCAGGCGCTCGGGAGTGCGGTGAACATCGCGCTCCCGGCGGGAACTGGAGACCAGGGGTGGCTTCGGGCGCTGCACGGTGTGGTCCCGGAGTTGCTGGAGGCCTTCCAGCCTGAGGTGATCGTCTCCCAGAACGGGGTCGACTCCCATGCCGAGGATCCACTCGCGCACCTCGCGCTGTCGATCGATGGTCAGCGGATGGGCTTCTCGTCCGTGCATCGTTGGGCGCACCGGTTTGCAGGTGGCAGACTCGTTTCGGTTGGCGGGGGCGGTTACGAGTGGGTCGACGTCGTTCCTCGATCCTGGACGCACCTGGTTGCCGAGACAACCGGTCGACCCATCGATCCTGTCACTGATGTTCCCGAGGGCTATCTGGAATGCGTGAGGGAATCGCTCGGGAGACTGTCCCCCGGCCGAATGACCGACGGCGTCGATCCGTGGCCACGTCCGTTGGCCCAAGGGTGGAATCCGCACGACCCGGTGGATGCCGCGGTTGAGGAAACCCGGCGAGCGGTTTTCGGCTATCACGGTCTCGATCCTGACCCGGAAGCTTGGTAGAGCATGGTAGAGCCCGGTAATGCCCGGGTCATTTTTGAAAACCAACTTTCCCAACCGACCCATACGGCACTAGTGTTCCCACCTACGACCACCGCCGGTGATGCACAGAATGGATTCGACATGGCCAGTACCCCGGAGAACTCCCTCGGAGACGTCAAGTTCCTGACCGTCGCCGAGGTAGCAGCCGTCATGCGGGTATCGAAGATGACCGTCTACCGCCTGGTGCACAACGGGGACCTTCCGGCGGTGCGAGTCGGCCGGTCTTTCCGGGTGCCCGAGCAGGCCGTGCACGACTACCTGCGCGATTCCTACATCGAGACCGCCTGACGTATTCCTGCCCGAGCATGAGGGCGAGCACGGGGCAGTGGGAACTCCCCCGGTAGGCTTACCATTCGATCGCTTCGATCAGCGAAGCGCAGCCAACCCGGCCTAGCCGGACGTCGAGGGAGTAGAGGCAGTTCATGGGCTCTGTGGTCAAGAAGCGTCGTAAGCGGATGGCCAAGAAGAAGCACCGCAAACTGCTCCGTCGTACGCGGGTTCAGCGCCGCAACAAGAAGTAGGTAGAGGACGCCACCATGGGCGTCGTTGCCGTGGTCACCGGGGTCTCCCGGTACCTCGGCGGCAAAATGGCCGATCGTCTCGTCGATCAGCCGGGCATCGATCGCGTCATCGGCGTCGATGTGGTCCCACCCCCCACTCCTCTCGCCGCGGAATTCGTACGCGCTGACATCCGGAACCCTGCTCTGAGCAAGGTGCTCGACGAGGCTGAGGTCGACACCGTCGTCCATATGGGAGTTATCGCGACTCCGCGGCAGGCCGGTGGTCGATCGGTCATGAAAGACATCAACGTCATTGGCACCATGCAATTGCTCGGAGCCTGCCAGCGGTCGGAGAGTGTTCGGCACCTCGTGGTGAAGTCCACGGCGGCGGTGTACGGAAGCGGACCCAAGGACCCGGCACTGATCACCGAGGATTCCTCGCCCCGCCACCCCCCGACGTCGGGCTGGGCAAAGGACTCGGTCGAGGTTGAGGAGTACGTCCGGGGATTCGCTCGACGACGTCCGGATGTGCGAGTCGCCACCTTGCGTTTCGCGAATATCGTCGGACCGGGAATGCGAACGGGTATGACCTCCTACCTGACGATGCCCGTGGTTCCGACGGTTATGGGGTTCGATCCGCGTCTGCAGTTCGTGCACGAAGACGACGCCATTGAGGTAAGCCGCCGCGCGGTGTTGCAGCGCAGTGCCGGAACTTTCAACGTCGCCGGCGAAGGCGTCGTCCTGTTGAGTCAGGCGCTACGTCGGCTTGGTAAACGCGAACTACCGCTACCGGCGAATGTGATGCCGATCATCGGCAGGAGCCTGTCGCGCGGAGCATGGGCCGACTTCTCCCGCGATCAAGTCCGGTATCTCACCTACGGTCGAGTCCTCGATACATCTGCACTGGCATCGGAGTTAGGTTTCACTCCCGATTATTCCAGCGAGGATGCCTTTGGCGCATTCGTCCACGGCCTGCGAGCGGAGGTGTCCCGTCATGGCTGAGACGTCCGATGGTGGTGACAGCAATCGTCTCCGGCCGTCTCAGGCTGCACGCGCCGTGGGCGCCACCGGTCCCCGCCCGGTAGAGGCATCTGCTGCCGCGGACGTTTCCTTGACGGGTGTCGATGAAGACGACACGGGTGTCGTGGAGTCCTGGGAGGTCCTGCAAAGTCGGCTGACCGGTGACTACGCCGTCGATGACTTTGGTTTCGATCCAGAATTCACCGACAAGGTCCTGCTTCAACTCGTCAGGCCGCTATATCGGCACTGGTTCCGAGTCGAGGTGTCCGGGATCGATTCGATCCCCGCTGAGGGCGGTGCGCTGATCGTCGCCAATCACTCCGGAACCATCGCCGTCGATTCGGTGATGACCCAGGTAGCCGTTCACGACGAACACCCCGCGCACCGGAATCTTCGGATGCTCGGCGCCGACCTCGTCTTTCAAACGCCCTTCCTCGGGGACCTCGCCAGACGAGCAGGTCACACACTGGCCTGCCACGACGATGCCGAGCGACTCCTTCGATCCGGGGAAGTTGTCGGTGTGTGGCCCGAGGGGTTCAAGGGCATAGGCAAGCCGTTCAGCGAGCGATATCGGTTGCAGCGGTTCGGCCGCGGCGGATTCGTCTCGGCGGCGGTGCGAACAGGCGTGCCGATCATTCCCACCGCGATCGTTGGCGCGGAAGAGATCTATCCGATGCTCGCCAACGCCCTACCTATCGCGCGGGTGCTAGGTCTGCCCTATTTCCCTATCACCCCGACGTTTCCGGCGCTGGGACCTCTCGGTCTCCTCCCGCTCCCAAGCAAGTGGTTCATCCACTTCGATGACCCGATTCCCACAGACGATCTGCCACCGGGGTCCGCGGATGACCCCTCCGTGTTGTTCGAGATCACCGATCAAGTCCGGGAACGAATCCAGCGGCGTCTCTACGACCTGCTCGCCCAGCGTGGGGGAGCGTTCGGCTAGTTCCGGCTAGCGACGCCCCCGCAGTTGCCCGAGGACGTAGCCCGAAGCGACACCAACCGCTATTCCGGCGGCGCCGGAGGCCACCGGGGCAACGTACGGCTTGATGCGCGCCCGACGCCTGAAGTCGCGAATCTTCCAGTCATTGGCGATCGCATGTGCTCGCAGTTCTGGATCGGGATTGACGGCGGTGGGGCTGCCGACGATCGAGAGCATCGGAACATCGTTCACCGAATCGGAGTACGCGCTGCACTCGGCGAGGTCGAGATCCTCGGCCACCGCGAGGGCCCGAACGGCCTCGGCCTTCGCCAGACCGTGGAGAGGAGGCCCGTCGAGCTTTCCGGTGTATATGCCACCGCGACTCTGCGCGACGGTTCCGAGAGCGCCGGTGAGCCCGAGTCGCTTGGCTATTACGCTCGCAAGCTCTTGTGGCGTTGCAGTGACGAGCCAGACCTGCTGACCGGCATCGAGGTGACCCTGGGCGAGTGCCAGCGTCCCCGGGATCAATTTGTCCACCATCTCTGCGTCGAAAATCTGCTCGGCAAGGTCCTGGAGTTCGTGGACGGATCTGTTCTCCACGAATGAGAGCGCCGCCTCCGTTGCCGACGCCATGTCCTCGAGATCCTCTGAGCCGCTCAACACGAACTTGAGCTGTTTGCGGGCGAAACCGCTGATCTCCGTGATGTTGAAGTACTTCCGTTTAGCCAGGCCGACAGCGAGATGAAACAGGCTCGAGCCGCGCATGATCGTGTTGTCCACGTCGAAGAAGGCTGCGGCATTTGACTCAGGGCGCTCGGAAACCGTGACGGCTGAGGCCGATGCTTGGCCCGCGCGACGGTAGGACGTCAGGACGTCGGGCGTTCCAGTCGTTTCCGGTGCTCCCACGTCGGCAGGGTATGACATGGATCTACAGTCGAACTACTCAAGAGGCGTGCTCACGAGGAGAAGATGTGTTGTGAACGATGGCGATGTGCGGGTCGAGATCATCGGCAGGCCCGGGTGCCACCTGTGTGAGGCTGCCGAGCAGGTTGTCGCTGCCGTCTGCGCTAAGCAAGGGGTGGGGTACCGATTGCTCTCCATCGAGGATGATCCTTCGCTCGCCGACGAGCACGCGGAGTACATCCCGGTGATCCTGGTCGACGGAAAGCGTCACGACTTCTACCGGGTGGATCCGGCCAGGCTCACTGCTGCCCTGGCGGATTAGAGCCTAAATGTCCGATATACGGGCATTTGTGTCCGCTTGACTTTGTGCATTCGTGCACGAACCTCTACTGTGGCGCAGCCCGGCCGCCAGGCTCGGTGGTCCCCAGTGGACCGTTTTCAGCGATTAGGTGACGCACGTGCCACTTCCCAACCCACCTGCCGTAGGTGCGTCCGGTCGTCGGTCGGTGTCTGTGTCTGGTCCCACGTCGGGCAAGGCGATCCCCGAGGCGACGGTGGCCCGCCTCCCCGTTTATCACCGGGTTCTTACTTCCCTTTCTGATCGCGGGGTTCCCACCGTCTCTAGCGAAGAATTGGCCTCGGCCTGCGGAGTGACGAGCGCGAAGCTGCGGAAGGACCTGTCCTACCTCGGCTCCTACGGAACCCGCGGTGTCGGTTACGACGTCGCATTCCTCAGCTACCAGATCGCCCGTGAGTTGGGCCTGACCAACCCGTGGGGCGTCGTGGTGGTCGGTGTGGGAAATCTCGGTCGCGCCCTCGTGTCCTACCGGGGCTTCGCCAGCCGTGGCTTCCAGGTGGTCGGTCTGGTGGACGCGCATCCGGACGTTGTCGGCACCACGGTGTCTGTGGTCGATCGTGATCTCGTCGTCGTTCCACTTGAGGAACTCGACGAACTCGTCGCATCTAAGGATGCCCATATCGGTGTCATTACTACTCCCGCCGAGGTCGCCCAGGACATCGCCGATCGCATGGTTGAGGCGGGTCTGCGGAGCATCGTGAACTTCGCGCCGGTGGTTCTCAATGTCCCCGAGGGAGTCGAAGTGCGCAAGGTCGACCTCGCTGTTGAACTTCAAGTTCTCGCGTTCCACGAACAACGACGCAAATCCCCGGTGAACGGAGTCGTGACCAACCTTGAGCCACCGATTCCAACGCCCCATGATCCACGATCCTCGAAAGCGATGAACGCATGAGTCCCAGCAAGAGCGAGAAAGCAGCGGATAAGTCTGTGAAGAAGACACCAGCAAAGAAAGCGGCTCCGAAGAAGGCGCCCGCCAAGAAAGCGGCTCCGAAGAAGGAATCCGCGC
>CAJXUJ010000045.1 GCA_913061025.1 uncultured Actinomycetes bacterium
CGACTTGATCTCAATCGGCTTGGACTTGCGGAACATCAGTCGACAACGACGACGGCGAAGAGTCGCTCGGTGACTTCCTCGATCAGCCCCATGCCGTCAACCTGCACAAGGATGCCGCGCTGGAAGTAGGTGTCGATCAACGGAGCCGTCTGCTCGCCGTACACCTCAAGGCGACGACGAAGGACGTCCTCGGTGTCGTCTGTCCGGCCTTGTTCCTGGGCACGCTTCACCAAGCGGGCTACGACCTCGTCGATGTCGACGGTGAGTTCGACGACGACGTCGAGCGCATGGCCGGCAGAGCGCAGCATGGCGTCGAGTTCGGCCACCTGCTCAACGGTTCGCGGGTAACCGTCGAGGAGGAAACCGGGGCGGCAATCGTCGTGGGTGAGCCGATCGCGAACCATCGCATTGGTGACCGAATCGGGTACGTACTCACCCGCATCCATGAACTGCTGGGCTTGCTTGCCGAGTTCGGTTCCCTCTGCCACGTTCGCGCGGAAGATGTCTCCGGTGGAGATGTGCGGAATACCCAGACGCGAGGCGAGCACCGCAGCCTGTGTGCCCTTGCCGGCACCGGGAGGTCCCATGAATACAACGCGCATGTTTTCCCCCTACCCCAAGAAGCCTTCGTAGTTCCTCTGCTGCAATTGGGACTCGATCTGCTTCACGGTATCCAGGCCCACACCGACCATGATCAGCAGGCTCGTGCCGCCGAAGATGAAGTCTCCAGCGACACCCAGGCCACCGAAGGCGAATACCGGAAGCACCGCGATCAACCCGAGGTACAGCGACCCCGGTGCCGTCAGGCGGGTCAGCACGTAATCCAGGTAATCAGCCGTCGGCTTGCCGGCCCGGATACCCGGGATGAAGCCGCCGTATTTCTTCATGTTGTCAGCCACGTCCGTCGGATTGAACGTGATGGACACGTAGAAGTAGCAGAAGAAGATGACGAGAAGGAAGTACGTCAGGAGGTACCACGTGCCGGTACCCGTACCGAAGTTCTGCTGAACCCACTGCGCCCATCCAGCCTGGCTTCCTGTGAGCTGCACGAACAGGGTCGGCAAGAACAGCAGCGACGACGCGAAGATCACCGGAATAACGCCGGCCATGTTGACCTTCAAGGGAATGTAGGTCGACGTGCCCCCGTACATGCGACGGCCCACCATGCGCTTGGCGTACTGCACTGGGATTCGGCGCTGAGCCTGCTCCACGAAGACCACGAACGCGATGACCGCGAGTCCAACGAGCACCGTCACGGTGAAGGTGAAGGCTCCGCGGCTGCCGAGGATGCCTGCGAACTGCGCGGGAATCGTGGCGATGATGGCGGTGAAGATAAGGACGGACATGCCGTTTCCGACGCCGCGCTCGGTGATGAGTTCGCCGAACCACATGACCACCGCGGTACCGGCGGTCATGACGATCACCATGACGAGGATGACCCAGATGCCCTGGTTCGGGATGATCGTCTCGTTGCAACCGCTGAACAGGGCCCCTGGCGTTCGAGCCAAGGACAAGATGGCCGTGGACTGCAGCACCGCCAGCCCGATAGTGACGTAGCGGGTGTACTGCGTGATCTTCGCCTGGCCCGCCTGGCCGTCCTTCTTCAGAGTCTCAAGGCGGGGAATGACGACGGTCAGAAGTTGCAGGATGATGCTGGCCGTGATGTACGGCATGATGCCGAGAGCGAAGACGCTCAGCTGCAGCAATGCGCCACCGCTGAACAGGTTGATGAGCGCATAGACCGAGTTGTCTTGGACAACGTCGATACACCGCTGGATTGCCGCATAGTCGACGCCGGGTGTGGGAAGAACGGCGCCCAGGCGGTACAAACCCAGAAGACCGAGAGTGAACAGGATCTTCTTGCGAAGGTCCGGGGTACGGAGGGCAGCCCCAAACGCACTGATGTGCACTAGGTCCTCCCCTCCTCTCGGGCGTTCACTCGTCGGCGTGCGGCAGGTGGTGCGTACCGCCATGCCCCACCCGGAACGAGTGGGGCCACGCTACCTACAGTTCGGTGACCGAACCGCCAGCGGCCTCGATCTTGTCACGGGCGCTTGCGGAAAACTTGTCCGCGGTCACCGTCACCTTGACCGAGATGTCGCCCTGGCCGAGCACCTTGACCGGCTTGCCGGCACGAACCGCACCCTTGGCCACGAGGTCGCTCACCGCAATCTCGCCGCCCTGGGGGAACAGCTTGTTAATGGTGGCGACGTTCACGACCTGGAAGTCGACCTTGTTCGGGTTCTTGAAGCCCTTGAGCTTCGGCAGGCGCATGTGCAACGGCATCTGACCGCCCTCGAAGGAGGCGGGCACGGTGTTGCGGGCCTTGGTGCCCTTGGTGCCGCGGCCAGCGGTCTTGCCCTTGGACGCCTCGCCGCGACCCTTGCGGGTCTTGGCGGTGTGCGCACCGGGTGCGGGGCGCAGGTGATGGACCTTGAGGGTCATGTCAGTCAACCTCCTCGACATCGACCAGGTGCGACACGGTGTTCACCATGCCACGGATCTCCGGCCGGTCTTCCTTGACGACGACGTCGCCGATTCGCTTGAGTCCGAGGGAGCGCAGCGTGTCACGCTGGTTGCTGGTTCCACCGATCTCGGATTTGCGCTGGGTCACCTTGAGCTGTGCCATCAGGAACCCACCCCAGCCTTGGCGCGCAGCATTGCTGCGGGAGCCACGTCCTCGAGTGGCAGACCGCGACGGGCCGCCACGGCCTCCGGCGGCTCGAGCATCTTGAGCGCGGCTACGGTCGCGTGGACGATATTGATCGCGTTGTCCGAACCGAGCGACTTGCTCAGAACGTCGTGAACGCCCGCGCACTCGAGCACCGCACGGACCGGGCCACCGGCGATAACGCCGGTACCGGGAGCGGCCGGACGCAGCAGGACGACGCCGGCGGCCGCTTCACCCGTGACCGGGTGCGGGATGGTTCCCTGGATACGAGGTACGCGGAAGAAGTTCTTCTTGGCTTCCTCGACGCCCTTGGCGATCGCGGCGGGGACTTCCTTGGCCTTGCCGTAGCCCACGCCCACCATGCCGTCGCCGTCGCCGACGACGACGAGTGCGGTGAAGCTGAAGCGACGACCACCCTTGACGACCTTCGCGACACGATTGATCGAGACGACGCGCTCGAGGTGGTTGGACTTCTCCTCGCGGGGCGTCCGCTCCTTGCGGTCACGGCGTTCGCCGCTTCCGCGTCGGTCGGTTCCTGACATGTTTTCCTCTTTCGCTCTCGGTCGTCTCAGAAGTCCAGGCCGGCTTCGCGGGCACCCTCGGCCAGCGCGGCAACGCGACCGTGGAAGCGGTGGCCACCACGGTCGAAGATCACGGCACCGACACCAGCGGCTTTGGCTCGCTCGCCGACCATCTGGCCGACCTTGCGGGCCTTAGCAGTCTTGTCATCGACCGCGCTGCGCATATCCGACTCCATGGTTGAAGCAGAGGCGAGCGTGTGCCCAGTGGTGTCGTCCACGACCTGCGCGGTCATGTGACGAGCAGAACGCGTCACGACCAAGCGGGGACGATCGGCGGTACCGGTGACCTTCTTGCGGACGCGGATGTGGCGACGCTTGCGACCCACGGCAACCTTGTTGCCCGAGCCCAGCTTCACGCCGTATGTACTCGTACTCATCGCTACTTGCCCGCCTTTCCGGCCTTGCGACGGATGACTTCGTTCTGGTAGCGCACACCCTTGCCCTTGTAGGGCTCCGGCTTGCGCAGCTTGCGGATCTTCGCGGCGGTCTCACCCACGAGTTGCTTGTCGATGCCGCTCACCGAGAACTTGTTCGGGGTCTCGACCGCGAAAGTGATGCCCTCGGGCGCCTTCACGGTGATGGAGTGGCTGTACCCGAGAGCGAACTCGAGGTCCTGGCCCTTAGCTGTGACGCGATAGCCGGTACCGACGATCTCCAGGGTCTTGGTGTAACCCTCGGTCACACCGGTGACCATGTTGTTGACCAGAGTGCGGGTCAATCCGTGGAGCGCCTTGGACGGACCTTCATCGTTCGGACGCTTGACGACCAGGACACCATCTTCCTCGGCGACGGTGATCGGCGCGGCAACGTCGAGATTCAGCGATCCCTTGGGGCCGGTGACGGTCAGTGATTGACCGTCGATCGTGGCCGTGACACCCGACGGCACGGGGATGGGCAGTTTGCCAATACGTGACATGTCGCTCCTCCCTACCAGACGTAAGCGAGGACTTCCCCGCCTACGCCCTTCTTCTGTGCCTGACGATCGGTCAGCAGACCGTTCGATGTGGACAAGATCGCGATACCCAGGCCACCGAGCACGCGCGGCAGGGCGGTGCTCTTCGCGTAAACGCGAAGCCCAGGCTTGGAGACGCGACGCAAGCCGGCGATCGAACGCTCGCGCGACGGGCCATACTTCAACTGCAGCGTCAGGGTCTTGCCGACCTCGGCGTCTGCGACGTCGTAGCCGGCGATGTAGCCCTCGGCCTTCAGGATCTCGGCGATGTTCGCCTTGATCTTCGAGTGCGGCATAGCGACGGCATCGTGGTACGCCGAGTTCGCGTTGCGCAGACGAGCAAGCATGTCTGCGATCGGGTCTGTCATTGTCATGGCCTACCGGCCTTCCTCGCCGTGGTTTCCCCGACTCTTCGTCAAGGACCTACGGCGTCGTTACCAACTGCTCTTCGTGACTCCGGGTAGCTCGCCTGCGTGCGCCATCTCTCGAAGACACACACGGCACAAGCCGAACTTGCGGTAAACCGAGTGCGGGCGGCCGCACTTGGTGCAACGGGTGTACGCGCGAACCTTGAACTTCGGCGTCTTCTGCTGCTTTTGGATCAAAGCCTTCTTTGCCATGGCCTAGGCCTCCTTGAAGGGGAAGCCGAGCAGCCGGAGCAGCGCGCGTCCCTCGTCGTCGTTCGTCGCGGTGGTGACGACCGTGATGTCCATACCCCGCGTGCGGTCGATCTTGTCCTGGTCGATCTCGTGGAAGACCGACTGCTCGCTGAGCCCGAACGTGTAGTTGCCATTGCCATCGAACTGCTTGGGAGAGAGCCCACGGAAGTCGCGGATTCGAGGCAGCGCGATGGACAGAAGGCGATCGAGGAACTCCCACATGCGGTCGCCGCGCAGCGTGACGTGCGCACCGATCGGTTGTCCCTCGCGCAGCTTGAACTGGGCGATGGACTTGCGGGCCTTGGTGACCTGCGGCTTTTGACCGGTGATCTCGGTGAGGTCGCGGATAGCGCCTTCGATCAACTTCGAGTCGCGAGCCGCCTCACCCACACCCATGTTCACGACGACCTTGGTGACCGTCGGAACCTGCATGATGTTGGCGTAGTCGAACTCCTTGCGCAGCTCGGGGATGATCTCCTCGCGGTACCGCGCCTTGAGGCGTGCGTTGGTATCCGTTGCCGTACTCATTACAGATCCTTCCCGGTGCGCTTGGAGATCCGCACACTGCGCTCACCTTCGTAGGTGGAGCCGTCGGGGCGACGCTTCTCCACCTTCTCCTTGCGGTAGCCGACGCGGGTGGGGCGACCGTCTTCCGGGTCAACCACCATGACGTTCGACACGTGAATGGGCGCCTCGGTCGTGACGATGCCACCGGTCTTGGCGCCACGGGCGTTTTGTCCGACGCGGGTGTGCTTCTTGATCCGGTTGACACCCTCAACGATGACCCGATCCGACTCGGGGTAGACCTCGATGACCTTGCCGGTCAGACCGCGGTCCTTGCCGGAAATGACCTGAACGGTGTCGCCCTTGCGAACGTGAAGTTTGCTCATGATCACAGCACCTCCGGAGCCAGCGAGATGATCTTCATGAACTTCTTGTCGCGCAATTCACGACCGACCGGCCCGAAGATGCGGGTGCCTCGCGGCTCGCTCTCGCCCTTGAGGATGACCGCGGCGTTCTCGTCGAAGCGGATGTACGAGCCATCCGGACGACGCCGCTCCTTCTTGGTTCGGACGATGACGGCCTTGACGACCTCGCCCTTCTTGATGCCGCCGCCGGGGATTGCATCCTTGACGGTGGCGACGATGACGTCTCCGACTCCGGCGTAACGTCGTCCAGAGCCACCGAGCACGCGGATGCACAAGATCTCCTTGGCACCTGTGTTGTCGGCGACTCGCAGTCGCGACTCTTGCTGGATCACTTCTTCTCTCCTGATCGTCTGCCGGTTCTCGGTCCGAGCCTGGCGGAACTCGCCCGGCCGCGGTGGGCGGCCGGTCTTACTACTTGGCCTTCTCCAAGACCTCGACCACGCGCCACCGCTTGGTAGCCGACAGTGGACGGGTCTCCATCAGCAGCACGCGGTCGCCCACGCCTGCACTGTTTTGCTCATCGTGCGCCTTCAGCTTGCTAGTACGACGGACGACCTTGCCGTACAGCGGGTGCTTGAAGCGGTCCTCGACGGCGACGACGACGGTCTTGTCCATCTTGTCGCTGACGACGAGGCCCTCGCGAACCTTGCGGTAGCCGCGCGCTTGCGTATCCGTGGCGCTCATGCGGCACCCTCCTCACCCTCGGTCGTTTCGAGCACCGGAGTGATGCCCAGTTCCCGCTCGCGCAGGATCGTGTAGATCCGTGCGATGTCCTTGCGGACCGCGCGGAGCCGGCCGTGGTTTTCCAACTGGCCGGTGGCGCCCTGGAAGCGAAGGTTGAACAGCTCCTCCTTCGACTCGCGAAGTCGGGTCACCAACTCGTCCTGGGTCAGGTTCCGCAGCTCACCTGCTGCTGTTCCGACTGCCATTAGTCCTCACCTGCTTCATCGCGCCGGATGATCCGGCACTTCATCGGGAGCTTGTGTACTGCTCGCATCAACGCCTCGTGCGCGAGCTCCTCGTCCGGGTAGGACAACTCGAACATCACGCGGCCGGGCTTGACGTTGGCAACCCACCACTCCGGGGAGCCCTTGCCAGAACCCATGCGGGTTTCCGCAGGCTTCTTGGTCAACGGACGGTCCGGGTAGATGTTGATCCAGACCTTGCCACCACGCTTGACGTGGCGGGTGATGGCGATACGTGCTGCTTCGATCTGACGGTTCGTCACGTAGGCCGGCTCGAGAGCCTGGATGCCATAGGTGCCGAACGAGACCTGGGTTCCACCCTTGGCAGCTCCCGACCGCTTGGGGTGGTGCTGCTTGCGGTGCTTGACCCTGCGGGGAATCAACATGGTCAGCCCTCCTGTCCGGCTGATGTGGTCTCGGCTGGCGCTGCTTCAGCTGGCGCGGTCTCGACCGGAGCCTCCGCTGCCGGAACCTCTGCAGCGGTCGTCGCTCC
The DNA here is from genome assembly GCA_913061025.1 of uncultured Actinomycetes bacterium. Lineage (GTDB taxonomy): Bacteria > Actinomycetota > Actinomycetes > S36-B12 > S36-B12 > S36-B12. The sequence continues at coordinate 7,251 of CAJXUJ010000045.1, forward strand.
CTGATCGTCATCGCGGCGCGGGCGGCGCGGGCGCTCGGGGCGCGAGCGCTGGCCACTCAGGCGGGCAGCAGCGGCGGCGGCCTCGCGCTCGGCGCGCGATCCGAGGGCCTCGCCCTTGTAGATCCACACCTTCACGCCGATGCGGCCGAACGTGGTGCGAGCCTCGTAGAAGCCGTAGTCGATGTCGGCGCGCAGTGTGTGCAACGGAACTCGACCTTCGCGGTAGAACTCCGTGCGCGACATTTCCGCGCCACCGAGACGACCGGAGACCTGGACTCGGATGCCTTTGGCGCCGGCCTTCATTGCGCTCTGCATTCCCTTGCGCATCGCACGGCGGAATGACACGCGGCTCGACAACTGCTCAGCGATGCCCTGGGCGACCAACTGCGCCTCGATCTCGGGGTTTTTGACCTCGAGGATGTTCAACTGCACCTGCTTGCCGGTCAACTTCTCGAGTTCGCCGCGAATCCGATCCGCTTCGGCTCCACGACGGCCGATAACGATGCCGGGACGTGCGGTGTGGATGTCAACGCGGACTCGATCGCGGGTGCGCTCGATCTCTACCTTCGCGATTCCAGCGCGCTCCATGCCCTGGCTGAGCAGCTTGCGGATCTTGACGTCTTCCTCGACGTAGTCGCGGTAGCGCTGACCCTTCTTGACGTCGTCGGCGAACCACCGGGAGGTGAAGTCGGTTGTCACGCCTAGCCGGAAGCCATGCGGGTTTACTTTCTGTCCCACGATTAGTCCTCTTCCTTCTTGGCGGTGGTCTTTTTAGCGGTGCTCTTCTTGGCGGTCGACTTCTTAGCCGTGCTCTTCTCGGCGGTGCTCTTCTTCGCGGTCGCCTTCTTCGCGGGCTTCTCCTCGGCCGGTTCCGGCGCGGGCGGAGTGGCTGCCTTGGCCTTGGGAGCCGGCACGGCCTCCACGACAGTGGTGCCGTCGGAGACGATCACCGTGATGTGGCTGGTGCGCTTGCCCACCCGGTAGGCGCGACCCTGGGCACGGGGACGAATTCGCTTGAGGGTCGGACCCTCATCGACGAAGGCCTGGGCGACGACGAGCTCACGGGCATCCATGCCGTGGTTGTTCGTGGCGTTGGCAATCGCACTGGCAAGCACCTTGCCCACGGGTTCGCTCGCCGCTTGCGGCGCGAACCGCAGCACGTCCTGGGCGTCGCTGGCCTGCATCCCACGGATGAGGTCAATGACCCGGCGTGCCTTCATGGGCGTGACGCGGACGTACCGCGCTTGGGCCCTGGCTTCCATTGCTTTCCCCTTGCTCG
>CAJXUJ010000046.1 GCA_913061025.1 uncultured Actinomycetes bacterium
GACGGTGCTCCGGGGCAAGACGATCAGCGATGGACTCAGCCTTCTGCTCGATCTTGTGCTCCTCGGATTCCTGCTTCAGCTCCGCAACATCGAGCGGAAGGACGCGGGTTGACGATGACCCAGACGACCAATCGTGGATGACACTCGTCCGCAGGACAACGTCCTGCACCGACCGGTTCCTGCGACTGACGATCGCCCAGAGCAACCCGAATTGGAATACGACACAGAAGGCGGCTCTGACGGTCGCTAGTCCCCAGTCGGGTCGGTCACCATCACGGTTCACAACCCGTAGGCCCATGAGGTATTGACCCAAACTCCTGCCGTTGGTGGCCCACACCCACGTCCAATAGAGCCACATCAGCACGTACCCACCGACCACGAAGTAGCCGACGCGCGGTAGTCCGTAGTCCTCCAGAGGGTTGAAGATCAACAGGAACAGCCACAGTCCGATCCAGATCCCAACGACGACGACTCCAATGAAGACGACGTCTATAACAGCGGCGATGGTTCGAATGACAAAGCCGGCACGCTCACCTTGGAACTTGCGCGCGGACACCGGCAATGTGTCAAGGACGACCGGACCGTCCTCGCCGTGCTCGTCTCGGTATTCGCGGAAGGTAGTCACGCCGATCCCTGATTGTCGGTGGATTCCTGAACGACATCCACGGGCGCGTTGAGATCTCGTTGACGTCGTCGCAAAAGGACTGTGTCCACGACCTTGGAAATAATCTCGTCCGTGCGAATTGCGGAGACGCGTGTTGTCGTGAAGGCATCCAGCGCAACACCACCCGTGCTCTCGCGAATGATCTGCGGCAGGTCAATCTCCTCGATGATGTAATCCGCGATTTGCAGCATCGGAACACGATCGATCACCGAATCAATATCGGCTTGCTCGACGATGCGATTAACGTCCACTCGTTCGACCACAATTTGCGTGAGGTCGATCTCGTCGAGGGCCCTGATGACGATGGGTCTCAGATCGACGTTGCTCAGAACAATGTCGGTGAGGTCCATCCGACTCACGATGGCATCTGCCAGCGCCGGAACGATGCGGTCCAAAACCGACCCGACAGTTGCGCGAATCGTCGCCTCGGTTAGCGCAACGGCAGTTTGCGCGCTGTAGACCACGAGACCGACGGTGCTCGCCGCCAGGTCCCGAGCAAGGGACAGCACGTCACCCTCCGGCTCATAGGACCGGGACACGACGACGACGTCTCGGCTAGTCACGGTCTCCATCATGCTGCACACCCCTAGGTTTGGCCCGTGGCACACCTCAAGTGGTTCGGGATCGCACTCGCCGGGATTGTCGTCGCCGGAATCCTCGGCACGGCAGCCTGGTGGATCTCCTTCAACATCGAACAGGGCAACGAGCAGTCGGCAATCGAGCCGTTCTACGTACCCCCTGAGCCACTCCCCACCGAACCCGGCACGGTAATCCGCACCGAGCCCCTCGGCGTGGACGTTCCTGGCGGCACCGGGTATCGGATGCTGTACGTGTCCGAGAAACCGGACGGAACGCCCGCTGCCAGCAGCGGCATGATCTTCATCCCGGACGCGCCAGCGCCGCCGGGCGGACGTCCGGTCGTTGCCTGGGCACACGGAACCGTCGGTATGGGGGACGCGTGCGCTCCATCGCGGGCCAAGAATCCACTGGGCGATACCGACAACTGGCTCGATCAGATGATGGCGCTTGGCTGGGTGGTCACCGCCACCGATTACGTCGGACTCGGCACCCCTGGACCGGAGCTGTACCTGGTCAAGGAAGCCGAAGTACGTGACGTCGTGAATTCCGTACGTGCTGCGCGCAATATCGAACAGGCCGACGCCGGGGAGCGGTATGTGGTCTGGGGACACTCACAGGGCGGCCACTCGACCCTGTGGAGCGGTCACCTCGCACCCGAACTCGCCCCGGAATTGGATCTCCTCGGGGTCGCGGCGGCTGCTCCGGCCGGTGAATTGGCCGACATCATGGGAGCGCAGTGGGATACGACGGTCGGCTGGGGAATCGGGCCCGAGGTTCTGATCTCATGGCCCCTCGCCGACAACCGGCTTTCCGCCGATGACGTTGCAACCGCCACCGGACTTCGGACTTATGAGCAGCTTGCGAACGACTGCACGTACGACAAGCAGCTGCTGCTCGAGGTGTTGGCGCTACGGTCCGCGGGACAGGAGTTCTTCAAGGTCGATCCGATGTCTGAGCCCGATTGGGCCGCCTTCGTCGCGGAACAAACGCCTCCACCGCTTCCCGCGGACATGCCGGTTTTCCTGGCGCAGGGAATGGCCGACGAAATTGTCCTCGCGTGGCCCAATGCCAAACTGCAAGAAAAGTGGTGCGAAGCAGGTTCCACGATCAGTTCGGTGTGGATGGGAGGTGTCGGCCATCTAGCGGCGGCGACGACCTCGGGACCATCGGCGGTGGTGTGGATTGCGGATCGATTTGCGGACCTTCCAGCTCCCAGGACATGCAACGTGCCGCCGCCGGTGGCACCACAGGCACCGACTACTCCGTGAGAGGTCCGTTCTTCGCTTCAGGGAAGTAGTCCTGGCCGATGCCACTGCTGCGCTTGGGAACCATGACCGAGCGGAACCACGAGACCACTTCATCGCCATCTTGATTGAGTCCACGGGTCTTCATCCGGATGATGCCCATCTCCGGACGCGAGGAGGATTCGCGTGCCTCCAAGCACAGAGACTCCGCGTAGATGGTGTCGCCGATGTAGACGGGATGGGTCAACTTGATGTCCGTCCAGCCAAGGTTCGCCACAGCGTTCTGGCTCATGTCGATGACGGACAGACCCAGCACGAGAGCGACCGTGAGCCCGGAATTGACGATGATGCGTCCGCCGGTGATGGGGTTGCTCTGCGCTAGGTCGGCGTTGAAGTGGTTTTGGTTGGTGTTGCACGTGAGAAGGGTGAACCAGGTGGAATCGGCTTCGGAGATGGTGCGGCCGAATGGATGCTGGTACGTGGTGCCGACTTCGAAATCCTCGAAGAATCGACCTAACTGGGCTGGGACGACGTTTGTCATCCCGCCATCATGTCAGCGATCGCCCTCCGCGCGCTTGCGCCACCGCTCTTCCATCCGGTCCATAAAGCCACCCGAACGGCGGGACTGCTTGCCCTGCTGCGGCTGTTGCGCCTGCGCCGCAGGAGCATCGCCCTCCTCGGATCCTTCCTCGGCGGTGGCCACCGATCCGCGCGTGAACGCGAAGTAGATCAACACGGCGCCGGCCAGCATCACGGCGAAACCGACAACGCCGAGCGCGGCCAGTGGCAGGGCCATTCCCGCAAGCACGATGCCGAGGCCACCCAGGATGCCCAGCACGCCGAGCACGGCCCGGCTGCGATTGGCGACGCCACCGCTGGAACGCAGGCTGGTCGCGAACTTGGGATCCTCGGCATAGAGGGCCTTTTCCATCTGCTCGAGCAGACGCTGCTCATGCTCCGATAGCGGCATGGCTAGCCCCCTTTCCTTGTGGCGTCGATCCGTTCTGAGGATAAGTCTGCCTCAGGTTGGAAGTCCACGCTCCCTGGCGGTTGAGCACAGGATAAGTGCCTCCGGTTGCCCGGGGAACCCCGTACCCCCTCAGATGCCAGCATTACTGGACCCGCCCGGGTCGAATGGCTCCGGGACCGTAGCGCTGCCGGAGCCGATCCATAGCCACCTCGGCGTCGCGATGCCCGCGCTCGGGTGCGTCGAGAAGCAGCTGGGTCGGGGTGCTCTCGGCCGCCGACAACCCCTCGACCCGAACCCCCACGAGGCGAATCCGAGCCCGTTGCAGCCCGAGTGCAGTGAACAGCGACCAGGCCGTGGAGTAGATGTCGGCGCCGACGTCGGTGGGCACGTCCAACGTCCGGGATCGGGTGATGGTGGTGAAATCGGCGAAGCGCACCTTCAACCCGACGGTCCGAGCGACCGACTCTGACGCCCGAAGCCGCCGAGCAACTTGGTCGGACAATCCCGCCACTCGCGACCGGATCCATTCGTGATCGTCGGTATCGGAATCGAAAGTTTCCTCGTTACCGATGCTCTTCTCCGGTTCATCGGGAACAACCGCACGCGGATCCCTTCCCCAGGACAGATCGTGCAGGTGCAATCCCTGGGCACGCCCCAAGGCACGTTCCAACGTGGCAACCGGCATCGCGGCGATATCCCCGACTGTCTCGAGTCCGAGTCGGACGAGTTGCTCCTCGGTCTTCTCCCCCACGCCCCACAGTGCACCGACCGGTAGCGGATGGAGGAAGTCGATGATCTCGGCCTTCGGTATCACCAGCAAACCGTTGGGCTTGCTATGCGTGGATGCGAGTTTGGCGACGAACTTGTTCGCGGCTACACCGACCGAACAGGTGATACCCACTTCCTGTTCGACCCGTGAACGAATGAGTGATGCGATCGCTACCGGACGCCCAAGGCGGCGGAGAGCACCCGAGACATCGAGAAAGGCCTCGTCTAGGGACAACGGTTCGACGATCGGGGTGATCGACCCAAAGATGTCCATGACCGCCCGGGAGGCTTCGGCGTATCGATCGTGGTGCGGGGAGATAAAAGTGGCCTGCGGTGCCAGCCGTCGGGCACGGGACACCGGCATGGCGGAGTGCACGCCGAGCTCTCGAGCCTCGTACGTGGCCGAGAGGACAACCCCTCGGTTTCCGGTGCTGGCCCCCACGATGACCGGGGTACCTCGCAGTTCAGGGCGATCGAGCAATTCGACGGATGCGTAGAACGCATCCATGTCAACGTGGAGGATCGTGCATCCGGTGTCGTCATCACCGAGGTTCAGTGGGCCGCGTGGCCGACGAACCTGACTGCGGCTCATACCCGCATCATCTCCCCTCTACCCCGCTACCAGCCGGAGACACCGGGACTGGAGTGCCACAACTTGCTCGGCGGCTTGGTCTCAGGCGGCCTGTGCACGGACGCACCCGCGGGGGCGATGTCCGCGTACGGCGATTGCCGAAAGCCACTCGCGTGCACAAGCACCTTTCGCGGACCCTCTTCACCGCTATCCACCTGCTCGGATCGGGGTTCGTGGGTGAGCAATGAGCGGACCGCATCGATGCCCTCTGCTTTCCAGAGCCGGCGAACACCTCCGAGATCCCAGCACCCGGTGGCCCGCATCGAGACACCTTTGGGGCCTGATCGGCGAAGTTCACCCCGCACGATGACAAGCCAGGAACTGAACAAGGTCGCCGAGTAGTGCTCTTGGACATCATCGAAGAAGGCCGCGTCGATCGGACCGGTGGAATCGTCGAGTGTGACGAAGATGACGCGTCGACCACTGCGCACCGGTGGACTTTGGATCGCGACCTTGACCCCCGCGACCCACACGGTGCTGCCAGACCTTTGCTTGAGCAGATCACGCGACGCGACGGCACGGATCTCAGCAAGCAGATCCTTGTAGAAGTCGATGACGTGTGCGCTGACATCCAGACCCAGAACCGACATCTCCGCCCGCACCCGATCACTTGCTTTCATATCCGGCAGCCCGGTAGCCGGCACGTGTTCGGCAGCCGATCCGAGGAGATCCAAGGACAGTTGCGCATCAACACTCGCCGAACCGGCATGCCGATCGATGTCGGCGAGTTGCAACAGCAGGTCTCGCCGTGTTGTGGGCGCCGGATGCAAGCCATCGAACGCACCGGTGATGATCAGGTTCTCCGCCGTGGGACGGGAAAGTCCGGCCCGACGCACGGCATCGGCGAGCGAGGAAAACGGGCGACGACGCACCAACGCCTGAACTTCCTCGTCGCTGATACCCGACACCTCCGTCAGAGGAATGCGAATAGCAGCCTTCTCCTCCACGCGATACACATCCTCGGACGCGTTCACGTCGATCCCCCGAACAGTGATCCCATGCACTCGTGCGTCGTCGAGTAGCAACCGCTTGGGGTACATCCCCGGATCGTGCGTGAGCACTCCTGCGTAGAACGCCGCCGGATGGTGTGCCTTCAACCATGCCGATTGATACGTGGGTAGCGCGAAGGCTGCAGCGTGCGCTTTGCAGAAACCGAAGGACGCGAATGCGCGCAGGATCTCCCACACTCGGTCCACACTGGGGACGTCGTAACCGTGGTTGATCGCCGTGGGATAGAACCACGCCCGGACATCGTCCTGCCCCTCCGGGGAACCCATACTTCGTCGACACTCGTCGGCTTCAGCGAGCGAGCACCCCGTCATAGTCGCGATGATGCGCAGCACCTGTTCGTGGAAGACCACCACTCCGTAGGTCTCGCGCAGGATCGGCTCCAGATCCGGGTGCGGATACTCCGGCGCTCGCCATCCCTGACGTGCCATGAGGAACGGGGTGACCATGTCGGACTTCACCGGCCCTGGCCGGAACAGCGAGATATCGATGATGAGGTCGGAGAATCGATCCGGCGCGAACTTACCCAGCAGTTCACGCTGACCCGGTGATTCGATCTGGAAGCACCCCAAGGTCTTCGTCGAGCGGATCAACTCAAACGTCTGGAGATCATCGAGGCGATCACTGTCGAGATCGATGCGCTCACCCGAACTGCGCTCGACCTCGGAGACCGCGTGCGCGATAGCCGACTGCATCCGAACCCCGAGCACATCGAGTTTCAATAGTCCCATGTGTTCGACATCGTGCTTGTCGAAGTGACTCATGCGGTACCCCGCCGCGCTTTCCTCGACCGGGGTGCGATCGAGAAGCGTGGTGTCTGACAGGACGACTCCACACGGGTGCATGGCGATGCTCCGAGGAAGTCCGTCGAGCCCTTCGACGAGATCGAAGAAGTGATCGAGATGACCACCGTGGGCCATCTGACCCAGAGGGGACGTTCGGAGTTCGGGTAGATCGCTGAGTGCGCTTCTTGCTTGTCGTGCACGCACATGCGGGAAGGCCTTGGCGAAGGCATCGACCTCCCCCGCATCCATTCCGAGGGCTGCACCGACATCGCGGACGGCATGACGAACCCGATAGGTCTCCATCATCGACACACTCGCCACCCGGTCATCACCGAAGCGGTCGCGGATGAGGTCGTAGACCTCCAGCCGTCGTGCCGACTCGACGTCGATATCGATATCCGGCAACACCCGCCGCAGCGGAGACAGGAATCGCTCCATCAACAGACCGTGCCGAATCGGATCCACCCCGCTGATGCCCAACAGATGGGTGACGAGGCTGCCCGCGCCCGAACCACGGGCCGCGACCCGGATGCCCTCGGCGCGCACCATGTCCACGACTTCCGCGACGGTGAGGAAGTACCCGGAGAAACCCAGCCCGACGATGGTGCGGAGTTCAGCCTCGAGTCGGTGTTCGGCATCGTGCCGCTCGGATCCGACATAGCGGTGGGGCAGCGCACGTAGACACCGTTGCCGCAAAAGTGCATCGGCTTCACCGGCAGGATCGGCACTCGGGCGCCCCAACAGCACATCGAGTTCGGGGACGAATACCTCACCAAGACCGAGATCACGACCAGGATCCAATGCGCAGTACTGCGCCAGATGCCAGGTGTCTTCCAACAGACGTCGGCCGCCCCGTTCGCTTTGGCCGCCCGATGCATGCGCGATCTCGGCGGCGATCTCTGCCATCTCTTGCCCGGATTTCACGTACGCGTGGGGCTCACCCTGACGCTCGATGCGCGGGGAGCTCAACGGCACGAGTAGCCGGGATGCGTCCAACACCTCGGCAACGCCGGCGTTGCTGGGGTGGGCGTATCGCACCGCGTTGGTGAGGATCGCCGGCATCTTCTGTTGCCGAGCCCACCCGAGCATTCGTGCCGCCGCCGCTGTGGAATAGCGGTGGCGTCGTCGCACCGGAAAGCCTTGGCGTCGGTGCGAGGTGATACCGAGCGCGAGGTAACGGTCGAAGATCGCCCGCCACGGACGCGCGGCAGCCTCGGCGAGAACGGGTCGATCAGCGCACAGGTACCGACCGACTTCCGAATCGGCGCCGAGGATGGCCACCAGACCCTCGCTGTGGTCCCGAAGAGACGACCACGGAACCCACGGCTCACCGCGCACGGTCTGCTCACCGGTGTGAGCGGCACTAACGATCCGACACAACGACGCCCAACCCCGCGCCCCGGTAGCGATCAGAAGAACCCGCGGACGGGTTTCGTCGATCCAGCTACCGCCACGCGCCGGGGTCTTGGCCCGCACATCAGGATGCACCCGCACCGGCTGGGTCGATTCGACCGCGATATCCACACCGAGCACCGGCCGCATTCCGAGCCGGGAACATTCACGTGCCCACCGAACCGCCGCATACAGGCCGTCTCGATCGGTGAGCGCGATGATCGACTGATCGAGTTCGGCTGCCCGCTGCACGAGGGCTTCCGGCAGCGTGGCTCCGTAGCGCAGTGAGTGACTCGACGCTACGTGCAGATGGGCGAACGGTGGTGTGCCAGCACCCACGCCTAACCGACGGCGCGCAGACGCAACTCGAGCGCCGGCTGATGGGCTAACTCGAG
>CAJXUJ010000047.1 GCA_913061025.1 uncultured Actinomycetes bacterium
CGGGCCAACGCGACCGCCAAGGTCACGGGAAGCACCGTGGCGACAACAGCGGCAAGAAGTAAGGCGGAGGTGACCTGCGCGTTGCCGATGAAGATGACCGCTGGCACCGCTACGAGTGCGAGGGCGGCCACGAGGTAGGGGCTTGGGCTCTGCTCACCGGTCCATAGACGCGTACCCCGCTCCGCAAACAGCGAGTGATCGCGATTCCGTCTCCGGTCGTGATCGGAGACGGGGTTTGTTGAGGCGGGGTTTGTGTAGATGGGATCAATGAATTGCCCACTCAGGGGTAGGGCGATGGACGATGCACCGATTGCCCGGATCCCTGCCACCGCATGTCTCGCATCGACAGGTGCTGGAGTGCCGACCTCAAGGTCAATGTGGAGTGAACGCTCGTTGACGCGAGCGTGGGCAACGAGGTTGTCGCTCTGATTCGCATTCGTATCCGCGGTGTTTATGAGCCAGCGGTGAAACTCCAACAGCACGGCTGCGTCGAGCAGATTATTCGAAGCGTCGAGGGCCTTGGCCGAGTCATCCAGAACCAATTGGATCCCCAGAGCTTCGGCCGCGGCAGTGATGCCGGTGGCAACCGAGGTTGGATGCATTCGGTGGCTCAGCGGGCGGAGGGTTTCGTCTACGAAGTTCTCGAGGACACGAGCCGCCGATGAGTTGTCCATTGCACTGACACGTGCCGCGATTCGGTCGAGTGGCACGCGCACCCGACGAGTGATGGTGTCGATTTCCTGGCTGGTTTCCGTTGCCTCAATTTCCTTGAGGAGCGAGTTGGTTATCCGTACTGCTTGGAGCGCAGGCGCCAGTTCATTGCGGATGCGTTGTGCTTCTTTGCGGTAGGTCGCGATTTCATCAATCATGAAGGCGAGGATGTAGATGTTGAGGATTCGCACGGCTACGACGATCCCGATCACGAACGGTGCTCTGTCCTGTGCCAGGCCAACGATTCCCAGGACTGCTATCAGGGTGATGCTTCCCACGATGCTTGCTAGGCCGTACTGGATAAACCATCGTCCGCGGGTGTCGACGGATAGTTCCCGCGCGGTGAGGAACCGCAACGCCAGCAGCTCGCTCGCCAGCATGGCCCCACCCGCGAGAGTGATGAGTAGGGCGAATCGCCACGGATCCATATCCCATCGATCGAAGAAGGCGAGCATGAACGCGACGATGGCCAGTGCCAGCACGATGAAGGGAATCGCGTTGGGTCTGCGCCACTTCCGGTCGGACGTCATCGGCTATCTGGTGAGCGGAGGGGGCGTGCGCGGGTGGTGCTCCTGAGATAGAGGGCAACGCACGCAACTCGCGCATTGATGTCCTTGGTGTGCGGATCGATACCCAAAGTCCGGATGATGTCCGAGACGACCGATTCCACTGACCGGACGCTCAAGACGAGATGCTCGGCGATGTGTTGGTTCGACCAGCCGTTGGCCATCAGGGTCAGGACTTCCGACTGGCGTGATGTGAGACCCATGAGTGGTCCGGATGCGCGCGGGGCAAGGGCGTCGGTCAAAGTCGAATCGACCACGAGGTCACCGGCTACGGCGCCGCGAATCGCTAACTGGAGTTGTCCTAGGTCAGCGACGCTCGTCTTCAGCAGGTAGGCCCAGCCGACTCCGCCCGTCGTGGGCGCATCGGCGAGCAGTGATGGCATCGCGAAGTTGGACAGCAGTACCACCCCACGAACCTTCCGGGCCGACGCGAGACGGGTTGCGAGAGCGAATCCGTCCTCGCCATCGCCGAGGTCTATGTCGGTCAGCAGTACATCGGCGTGGATGTCGGGAGCCCGGTCTCGAAGTTCCTCGGCTGTTGCGAACGACGCCACGACGCGGATGTCCGGGAGTCGGCTGACCAGTCCGGTGCACAGCAGTTCGCGGTAGAGAGGTTCGTCTTCGACAACAATCGTGTCGAGAACGGCGTTCATGCGTCCATTGTGTCCCGGATCGCTCACGCGCGAGGCGGTCTCGGCCGACCGGGTGCACCCTGGGGTCGTTGACCACCGGGCCCGGGTTGTCCACCGGAGGGAGCGCCAGGCTGTCCATTAGTCGGACCGTTGCCTGCGGCACCCCCACCGGACTTAACGAAGGAGTCGGCGATGCTGCCGATGAATGCCCGGGGGATCACCGGGTAGTCCTTCGTCAGGATGTAGGCGTAGGTGCCCTTGGGGAACTCGGGAGTCTTCTGAAATCGACCGTTCGCGGCATCCAGATCGCCGGAACCCTCGATGTATTCGTAGTCCTCGTTGTAGTCCCCGTTGTAGCGTCCACCTGGCCCGCTAGGGCGGGTACCGGACTTGAGTTGGTAGGACGATGTCAAGCGCGTGAGACCACTCTTTCGATTTCTCGGCTTCTTATAGCCGCGGTCTAGGTAGATCGGGAAGCCATCGCCGGCCCATCCGATCAACGGGGAGTGGCCTTTGCGGGAAATCGTGTCGACGAGTCCGTCGGGAATACCGTGGTAGTGGTACGCGCCGGTTGGCTGCACGTGCGCATCGTTCTCGTCGAGGCCGAGGTCGATTCCACTCCCGAGTGCGTTGTAACTCCAGCCGGAATTGCGATCGCTGTTGTACCACTCGGCGGCGAGTGGATCGAACAGCACGCCGTTCACTGCGATTCCGAAGGGCTGGGGAATCGTGTACGTCTCGGCGCTCTTGCCCTGACTCGGGCTGCTGGGGAAGGAGTAGTCGTAATCCTGGGCCGAGATGGCGTTTGGATTCGAGGAGTTCGGAAACTGTCCCGTGCTGTGATTGGGAATCCCGTTACTACGGATTCGGCGGACGCCGTTCGCTACGGAAACGTCCACCACGCATCCGGTGGCGGCATCTTCGAACGAGTAGCTTCCCGTTACATCCGAAACAAACGTGTCCGCTGCGTACGAGGGACTGGTACGCAACACGAGGCCGGTGGTTCCGGCCGCGGTGATCACCAAACTCGAGCCCAGGCTGCCCATCAGGAAGCCTCGACGCGAAACACCATTCACGCCGTTGTTGTTCACTGCAACGCCTCCGTTGTCAACTAGGAGCTCACCGTGGCAGCACCCGCGAAGGGGAACTGCTGCGTGGTGCCGTCAGCCCACGGTTGGTACGTCGGTTCGAGGCGTTTTGCTGCCCGCTCCGCGTCAAGAAGCTTCTGCATGATCGCGAGCACCGGCTGATGATCGGCAACTCCGTAGAGATTGAGCATCTCCGTCGGATCCTTTGTGACGTTGTATAGCTCGAACTGATCGTCCGGTGGGGCGATCTCGCCGGGTCCGGGGTTGAGTGACTTGACGGTCGTGACCGCGACCCGCTCACCGGGCTGGTTGTACACGCCCGGAACGAAGGTACGCACGTCTTGGACGCCCGGTGTAGTCCAGTACTGCGGGTTATCCCAGTACCGGGAGTACTTCCACTTCTCGATGGCGCCACCAAGGCCGGTGGGAAGGTGGGCGACCACTGTTTCGACACAGTTCGGTTGTTCCACGGGCTCGTAGGCGGTGCCCAAGATCGAGATGGCGCTTGTGCTCTTGAAGGGTTGATCGTCGGTCATGTAGTAAACCGGCTGGTCGCGCAGCGATGCAGGATCGTCCTCGCCGAGCAGGATCCCCGATAGGTCACGGCCGGGAAGTCGGCGGACCTGCGTGTGGGTGTTTCGCAGTTCTTTCGCGATGGCTACTTCGTCGAGACCGGCGAGTCCGAGCATCGTTGGGATCAAGTCCGCATGGCTGGTCAGCACGTCGGAAGCCTGAGCCCGGGGGAACAGTTCCGGATTGTGGAAGACGAACGGCACTCGGAGGATTTCGTCGTAGGCGTTATGCCACTTCTGGAACATGCCACCGTGGGCGCCGAGCATCTCACCGTGATCGGACATGAAGATGACGATGGTGTCGCGGTACTGCTTGCGATTGGACATCAGTGCGTTCATCACGCTGCCGATGTGATCGTCAACTTCCTTTTGCAGTTGGTAGTAGAAGCGGTGGTACATCTCATTGTTGTTCAGCGGCTGGAATCCGAACGGATACTGATCAACGAAACTTCCCTGGGCGGTTGGTTTGCGCGAGAGATCCTCGTTCTCCGATGCGCGGTAGGCCGGAGTGAAGAGATCTCTCGGAACGTTGGAACCCACGAGTTGCTGGGGAAGATAGAAGGCATCTCGTGTTCCCTGCGCCTGCGCCTGAGCCGAGGCAGCGAGAGTGAATCGACCCCAGAGTGTGATGTCGTGTGGGTTGACGAATGAGGTCACGAGTAGCCATGGCTTATCGGAGCTGCGGAGCCTTTGGAGTTGCTCGACGCTCATCTCGGCATACGCCTTGTCGCGGCCTCGTCCAAACCACGCGGACGAGCCGGAATTGAGCGGATTGCTGCCGTGCGGCTCCGGGCCGATGAATCCGGTGAACCCGAACTTGTCCAGCATTTCGGCCTCGAGGTAAATGTCCTCGAGGTATCGATCGCGGGAGCCGGTATCGGTGTACGACGGCATCGGGTTGTACGAACCAGGCTGGTAGAGGTCGGCATCCGAGACGTGCCACTTGCCCTTCCAGTAGGTGTCGTAGCCACCGGCACGGAAGTAGTTGCCGAGAGTGGGGACGGTGCCGGGTTCAAGCCAGTACAGGTCTTCCTCAATCGCACTCTTGGCAGCCCCCGATGTTTGCGAAACGCCGTGGAGAGATGGGTACTGACCCGTGTAGATGGACGCACGGCTCGGCTGGCATGCCGCAGACATGATGTGGTGCTCGGTGAAGTCGAAACCTTGGCTGCGGATAAGGCGTTGGGCCGGGAGGTTTGCGGCCCGCCATGCGCGTAGCGCCGGTGATTCGTACGCCGGGGCGGTGCGCATCTCGTCGACCATGATGATGAGGAAGTTCGGTCGCCGGCTGAGTCGACCCCGTGGTCGGAAGGGCTGGCTGGCGGCAGCGGACGAGGTGGCCATCGCGGCGGCACCCGTGGCGGCCACACCGGCGACTCCCGCGGCCTGGAGAAGGCGCCTGCGACTGATGTTCGGTGTATTGCTCATGGGAGATTCCTTCTCTTCCTATCGCGGGTCGCTGATGTAAACATTGCCGGTGATGGTGTTGTAGGTGACGACGTTGTCGAAGTAGAGCTCATTGCCGACGATGATCCGCGCTTGACCGCGGGGGATAACGCGGGTCAGGTTCACCGAAGGCCGGTTTCCGGCTCGATACGAGATTCCGGCGAAGGCTGAACCGGGTTCGGCCCAACTCACCTGGGTACCGCGGCGCAGATTGCCGTCGTCGTTGGTCTTGAGTGTCCGAAAACGGGCGCCGCGGACACGGGTGATGTTGAACGCTGCATCCAATTGCGTGGGTAGGCAGACTTCCGGGCGTTTGCCAAAACTCCAACAGCCGGGGGTTGCTTGGTCATTCCAGAGCAGCGCCCCATTCGCGTCCTGTCCTTCGTAGGGCATATCAAGCGACATCGTGGATTCCAGCGGCGGCTCGGCGCCGAGCACGATTTCCCCACGTCGTGCGGATGCATCGGTGCGCGTGCGCTGGAAGTGGATGCTCCACCGCATGCCGAGCACTCCGGGGAGTGCGGAAAACGGATTCACCAGGCCTTCGCCCTTGGTGCCGATGCCGAGAAGTCCGTAGACGCCCTGGTTGGTCCATTGGCGAAGGTAGGGATTCGAGCCGGTGGCGGTGATGAAGGGGACGTTGGTGGTGGTGGTCACTCCGTTGAAGGTCATGGGCGCCCCACCGCGCAGCCCCCGGACCTTGCCCAGGGTTTCCGTGTCAAGGGAGATACGAGTGTCGGACTGACGGACCTGCGCCGGCTTTCGGTCCCAGACGCCCGGGAACAGGACGAGTCCGGAGAAGCCGGTGTCGACGATTACCCGAATCGGAGCTGAATTCCCGACCCGCATGAGGATGGTGCCGTTCTGTCCACCGCGACCAGGTGTGTCCACGGTGCGGACCGGGATGGACACGGTGGGTGGCTCGGTTGCGGCCGTGGATGTGCTCGACGGTGCATCCGGGTCAAGGGTGCCTAGGTTGTCGAGTATGTCCGCTGCGTGGGCGGGCGTGACGATGCTGACGGTGACGACCATCGCGACGGCCGAGGTGGCGGCAACGAGGGCCCGGGCAAACGTAGGCCGGGTGCGCATGGGGCACGGTAGGCATGAAGCAGGAGGAAAGTCATCGGCTGCCAGCTATGAACCGTGCTAGCACGGACGCCCGCGGACAGGGAGGGGCTTAGGAGTCCCTGAGCATTTCTTCAGCGTCGATCTTGACCATCTCCGGGTCGGTCTTGGGTGCGTAGCGCTTGACGGTGGTGCCGTCGGGCGAGACGAGGAATTTGGTGAAGTTCCACTTGATGGACGACCCGAGTAGACCGCCGGCCTTCTCCTTCAAGAAGGCGAACACGGGATGGGTCTTCGATCCGTTGACATCGACCTTGCTGGAGAGCGGAAACGTGACGCCGTAGTTCACTTCGCAGAAGTCCTTGATCTGTGCATCGTCGCCGGGCTCTTGGTGAGCAAACTGGTCGCAGGGAAAACCGATCACCACCAGGTCGGGGCCGAGTTCCTCGTAGATCTCCTGGAGGCCCTTGTACTGGGGCGTGAAGCCGCACTTGCTCGCAGTGTTGACGATCAGCAGTGGCTTTCCCTCGTACTGCTTGAGGGAAACCTCCTCGCCGGTATTGGAGGTGAAAGTGAGGTCGTAGATCGAGTCGGCCATGACTCCATTGTGCGCCAGTGGAGGCGTCTACGCTCGTTCGTATGCGCGGCGCCGTGGTCCTGGACGTAAACGAGACCCTTTTCTCACTCGATGCGCTTGATCCAGTGTTCGCGGGAGTTGACCTCCGGGGGCAGCGAGACCTGTGGTTTGCGCGGACGTTGAGAAACGGATTCGCCTTGACGTGCGCCGGGATCTACCGGCCGTTTCCCGATGTTGCCCGCGGCGCCTTCCTCTCACTCGCACCGGACAGGCTTTCCGACTCGGACGCGGATGAACTCCTCGCCGCTTTCGGAGAACTTACGCCGCACCCGGAAGTTCCCGAAGCGCTCGAAGCGCTGCGTAGCAGCGGTCGGTCCGTGGTCACCCTCAGCGTCGGTAATGCGGCCAACGTCGAGAAACTCTTTCGAAACTCCGGGATGAGCGAACTCGTCACGCACCATCTTTCGTGCGAGGCGGTACAAAAATGGAAACCCGCCCCCGATCCGTATCTCTATGCGTGCCGTGAGGTTGGAGCGGTTACAGCAGACACTTGGATGGTCGCGGCGCACTCGTGGGATCTGACCGGCGCTCGGGCGGTGGGGATGCAGACGGCGTGGCTTTCTCGGCTTGAAGGTCGACTCGATCCCGCCTTCGGTGCGCCGGACGTCGAGGGACTAGA
Organism: uncultured Actinomycetes bacterium; assembly: GCA_913061025.1. GTDB lineage: Bacteria > Actinomycetota > Actinomycetes > S36-B12 > S36-B12 > S36-B12. Next base: position 7,337 of record CAJXUJ010000047.1, read on the forward strand.
CCTCCGCGATGTCATCACGCAGGTGATCGAACTCGGATGACCGCGCGTTAGCGTTCCTCACATGCTCACCGATAGCGCGTCCGTTGTCATCGTTGGTTCGGGTATGGGCGGCGGAACCCTGGCCTGGGGCTTAGCCCAGCGGGGAATCGATGTGCTTGTTCTCGAGCGAGGCGACTTCCTGCCGCGGGAACCGCAAAACTGGTCACCCGAAGCGGTCTTTGTTCAACGCCGCTACAAGCCCACCGAGATGTGGCTGGACGACGACGAACGCGAATTCGCACCGGGTGTGCACTACGTGGTGGGCGGGAACACAAAGGTCTACGGATCGAGCCTGCCCCGGCTGCGCGTCGAGGACTTCGAACAGACGGATTACCCCTCAGGGGTGAGTCCGAAGTGGCCCTTCTCTTACGCAGACCTCGAGCCGTATTACCAGCGCATCGAAGAGCTCTTCAACGTCCACGGCACCACCGGCGAGGATCCGTCCGAGCCGTGGAGGAGCGCGCCGTACCCGTTTCCAGCACTCGAGCACGAGCCGTATGTCGAAGAGACGATCCGTCGATTGCGCGAGCAGGGTTTGCACCCGTCGAGTACCGCCATGGGTGTGGATCTGCGTCCCGGGGGAACCTGCATCCGGTGCAGTACCTGCGACGGTTTCCCGTGCCGCCTCGCGGCGAAGTCAGATGCGCAAACCAACGCGCTGGAGCCCGCGATCGCAACGGGCCATGTTCGCCTGTTGACCAACGCGAAGGTGGATCGCGTTCTGGCTAGTCGGGGTCGAGTCATCGCTGTTGAAGGACAGCGCGATGGTGAGCCATTCCGGGTGACCGGTGGTGCTTTCGTGATTTCTGGGGGAGCGGCCAACAGCGCGGCGCTGCTGTTGAAGTCTGCGAGTGACGAGCATCCCAAGGGATTGGCGAACGGAAGCGGCCTGGTGGGCCGCAATTACATGGTGCACAGCAACACCCACATCGC
>CAJXUJ010000048.1 GCA_913061025.1 uncultured Actinomycetes bacterium
GCGTCCTTGCGAGCCTTACCGGTCTCTTGTTGGACGAGATCAAGGCATTCGTTGCGGTGCGCGAGAAAGAGATCGTGGAAGCGCAGCACGATCGCGCATCGCTCACCTAAAGGCCGCGTGGACCAATCACGCTGCGCACGTCGTGCCGTTGCGAAAGCTTGGTCGACATCGGCTTCGGTGCTGGTCGGTAACGCATACAGGACATCACCGGTGAAGGGCTCAATGACCTCTCGCGTAGGGCCTGAGGCGGTGAGGCCAGCTACCAAGGACGCAGGATCCACCCGATTCCTCCATTGCTTTGCCGCTAGAGACTCTCTCATCATTCAGCATCGCACGATCGTGGGAGAAAGCGTTACCGAACCCGGCTCTCCGGGGAAAAGACCGACAATTTCCCGGAGTGTGGGAAAAAGAGGTTAGGAGGTGGTGACGACCATGTCGACGCGCTGGAACTCCTTCAGGTCGGAATATCCGGTGGTCGCCATCGCCTTACGCAGGGCACCGACGATATTCACGGTGCCGTCGGCGCGCGTGGAGGGTCCGCTCATGATCTCGGCGAACGTGCCGACCTGATTCATCAGATGACGTTCGCCGCGGGGCAGATCGCGATGCCACGCCTCAGCACCCCAGTGGGCACCACGACCCGGCGCATCGGTGGCCCGCGCAAAGACCGACCCAACCATCGCCGCATCCGCTCCGCAGGCGAATGCCTTGACGATGTCCCCGCTCGATCCCATGGAACCGTCGGCAATCACGTGTACGTAGCGGCCGCCGGACTCGTCGAGGTAATCACGCCGAGCAGCCGCAACCTCTGCGACGGCCGTGGCCATCGGCACTCGAATGCCGACCACATCCGCAGTGGTGTGACTGGCACCGCCACCGAATCCGACGAGCACACCCGCCGCTCCAGTGCGCATGAGGTGGAGGGCCGCTTGCCGAGTGCTGCAGCCACCAACGATCACGGGAACATCGAGTTCGTGGATGAACTCCTTGAGATTGAGTTCGTTGCCATCGGAGTTCACGTGCTCGGCAGACACCGTGGTGCCGCGAATAACGATGATGTCCGCACCCGCCTTGGCAGCGATCGGCGCAAGCTCAGCGGTGCGCTGAGGCGATACAGCGACGGACACCACGATCCCTGCGGCGCTCATCTCTTTGATGCGCTGCTCGATCAACTCGGGTTTAACCGACTCGTCGGCGTAGATGCGCTGCATGTGTGCAGTCACCGTCTCGGCCGATTCCGTTGCGATCTGTTCGAGAATCGGATCGGGATCCGCGTAACGGGTCCACACGCCTTCTAGGTTCAGCGACGCCAGGGCACCATGGCCAGCGAGTTCGATCGCGCTCGACGGAGACACCACCGAGTCCATAGGGGCCACAAGCAGCGGGGTCTCGAAGGAGTAGGCGTCGATGTTCCACGCCGTGGAGACGTCTTCGGTATTCCGAGTTCGCCGGCTAGGCGCAATGGCAACTTCATCGAACGAGTAGGAGCGGGCGGCCTGCTTGGAACCGCCGATCAGAACCTCAGCCACTGTTACCGCCCTGAGTAGTTGGGGGCTTCGAGCATCATCTGGACATCGTGCGGGTGACTCTCGCGCAGTCCCGCCGCCGTGATCTGCACGAAACGGCCTCGCTCGATCAATTCCGCGATGGTCCCGGTCCCCGCGTATCCCATGGCAGCGCGTAGCCCTCCGACGAGTTGATGGGCAACCGCGCCGAGCGGGCCGCGATAGGCAACCATGCCCTCGATTCCTTCGGGAACCAACTTGTCGTCGCTCAGGACGTCGTCCTGGAAGTACCGATCCTTGCTGTAGGAGCGCGCCTGGCCACGCGATTGCATGGCACCCAGCGAGCCCATGCCGCGGTACGACTTGAACTGCTTGCCGTTGACGAAGACAACGTCGCCCGGTGCTTCTTCGCACCCGGCAAGCAGTGAGCCCAGCATCACCGTGCTGGCGCCCGCAACGAGTGCCTTCGCGATGTCACCGGAGTATTGGATGCCACCGTCTCCGATAACCGGCACGCCCGACGGCGAGCACGCCCGGTACGCCTCGTTGATCGCGGTGATCTGAGGAACCCCCACTCCGGCCACGACGCGTGTGGTGCAAATCGAGCCGGGTCCGACGCCCACCTTGACGCCATCGGCACCCGCATCCACGAGCGCCTTCGCGCCTTCGTAGGTGGCCACATTGCCGCCGACGATGTCGATCGATGATTCGCGCTTCAGCAGGCGGACCATCCCCAGAACTGCCTGGGAGTGGCCGTGCGCGGTGTCCACAACGAGGAAGTCGACGCCCGCCGCGATGAGAGCTTCCGCGCGCTTCTCCGCGTCTTCCCCCACACCGATCGCTGCACCAACGACGAGCCGTCCGGCAGCGTCCTTGGTTGCATGGGGGTACTTGTCCGACTTAACGAAGTCCTTGACGGTGAACAGGCCCTTGAGTCGATTCTCCGCGTCGACGATCGGCAGCTTTTCCACTTTGTGGTTCGCCAGGAGTGCAAGGGCGTCATTGGGGTCAATGCCGACCGGAGCCGTAATCAGTGGCATCTTTGTCATGACTTCGCGCACCGGCCGCGACATGTCTTCTTCGAATCGCATATCGCGGTTCGTGACGATCCCCTGCAGGACTCCCGACGCATCGACCACCGGTACGCCCGAGATGCGGTACTTCCCGCACATGGCGTCTACATCCGCGAGTGAATCTTCGGGGCTGCACGTGATCGGGTTGCCGACCATGCCCGCTTCCGAACGCTTCACGAGGTCGACTTGATTGACCTGATCTTCAATAGGAAGGTTGCGGTGCAGAACGCCGACCCCTCCCTGCCGAGCCATCGCAATGGCCATTCGGGCCTCGGTGACGGTGTCCATGGCGCTGGAAACCAGCGGTAGTCGAACCGCGATGTTCCTCGTAACGAAGCTGGCGGTATCGACGTCGCTCGGGACTATGTCGGACTCCCCCGGCAGTAGCAGGACGTCGTCGAACGTCAGACCTCGTAGGGGGAACTTGCCTTCGCCAGCCGCACTCTCCACGGCGTCAGGCTACTCACATTCCCAGCGCGCGAGCCAAGCGTGTCACCGTCTCGGTGAGATCGGTCGTCACGCCGATGCCGGGAGGTGGCGAGCCGGTCCATCCAGGGCCTCCGGCGAGAACGGTCGGAGCAGGACGGAGCGTCGCGAGATCCGCCAGGACCTGAACCCGGGCCGAGCCGGGAATCTGAGCCCAGACGAAAACAGCTGCTGGCCCTGTTCTCCTGACCGCCTGGAGCAGGGTCTCCTGTGGTACCCGGGCGCCGAGCATCCGACAACCGATGCGCCTCTCCGCGAGCGCAGCCGCCACGGCCCACAGGGGTAGAAAGTGTGTTTCCTCATCGGCCCCCGCAAGGAGTACGAGCCGAGCGTTCTGGGGATCTTTGAGTTCGCGTGTGCGCTCAGCAAGGACTGCGTGGACGGAGTCGCTGAGAACGTGTTCGACGTCGATGCCGCGGCCACTGGTCTCCCAGCGTTGCCCAACGCCGGTGAGGACCGGAACCAACAGGTGATCCCAGGTCCAGACAACGCCGCGCCTGTCCATCGTCTCTCGAATGATCTGTTGGCAGGCCATGCCATCCAGCGCAAGGGCGGCCCGGGCGAGTCCGCGAGACGCCGGTGTCCCCCCGGGAATGGGAACCACCTGTCCACCGCCGCTTCGAGAAGCGGAACTCGGGTCGTCGACGACAGGTGCAGCGGTGGTGAGTGGCGGGGTGGCCGAGGGGCTCATCGCGATGTCAGTCACCGGCGCGAGGGAGGAGGGGTCGACGTTGAGCGCGAGCGCTTCGCGCGCCGCATCGCCCGGAGGAAGCCCAGCGAGCACCAGTCGGCGCATGTGCTCGAGCCGAGCCAGGTCGACGGCGGAGTAGCGGCGATGGGAGCCGGCGCGATGCTCCGAGGGGCCCAAGCCGTAGCGGCGATCCCAGGTTCGAAGGGTCGCAGGCGCCACTCCCAAGCGACGGGCCACAGCAGCGACGGTGAGCCCAGGAGCCGAGCCGCGATCTCCTCCCAGATCACCTTCCGCGACCTGTTCGGGACCGCTCGACTCACTTACCACGCGGACATTGTGGGAGGCATTCGCAGGTCTCGCATCTGCAGGGGATTTCACGGCTCATATCCGGATAAATCCACCACGTGAGGTACTTCATAGATTGTTCAACTCGGAATATTGACTAAGTCCTGGCGCGATTGCTATCGTTTCACTACCTATTCGGGAGGTAGTTATGGCAGACGTTTCACGGCTTCCGGGCCCCAATGCCGACATTTGGGACTGGCAGCTCGAAGGCTCCTGTCGCGGCGAGGACCCGGGGATCTTCTTCCACCCCGAGGGCGAGCGCGGCCCGGCTCGAGCGGCCCGTGAGGCAGCGGCCAAAGCGATCTGCGCATCGTGCCCAGTCATGATGCAGTGCGCGGCGCATGCCCTTGAGGTTCGCGAACCGTACGGCGTTTGGGGCGGTCTGTCCGAAGACGATCGCGAGGCGATCTACGCCGGCCGTCGGCGCCTACCGCAGGCCGTCTAGACACCTACAGCTTTGCAACCGACATGACAACTACACACTCGTAACGCATCCCTCCTCACACAAGAAGGGCGCCGGTGACCCCGGCGCCCTTCTTGGTTTCTTGAGACTTGTTGCTAGTGCGCGTGCCCGTGGTGCGCGTGTCCGTGACCCGCGTCTGCTTCCTCTTCCTCGGGCTTCTCAACGACGAGCGCCTCCGTGGTCAGCAGCATCGCCGCAATCGATGCAGCGTTCTCCAACGCGGATCGAGTCACCTTGACCGGATCGATCACGCCCTGCGCGATGAGGTCGCCGTACTCCCCGGTCGCGGCATTCAGTCCGTGACCCGGAGCCATCTCGGCAACCTTCGACACAACCACGTAGCCACGCTCTCCAGCGTTCTCGGCGATCCAGCGCAGCGGCTCTGCGGCCGCACGACGGACGATCCCAACACCGGTGGCCTCGTCATCGGACAGACCCAGGTCACCGTCGAGCACCGTCGAGGCCTGCACCAAAGCGGTGCCGCCGCCGGAAACGATGCCCTCTTCGATGGCGGCTCGTGTCGCTGAGACCGCATCCTCGATGCGGTGCTTCTTCTCCTTGAGCTCAACCTCGGTGTGACCACCGACGCGAATGACCACAACGCCACCGGCCAACTTGGCGAGCCGCTCCTGCAACTTCTCGCGATCCCAATCCGAGTCGGAGGCATCAATCTCGCGCTTGATCTGCGCGACGCGATCCTCGACCGCGGAGTGCTCACCGCCGCCGTCCACGATCGTGGTGTTGTCCTTGGTGACCACGACGCGGCGAGCAGAGCCCAGCACGTCCAGGCCAACCTGGTCGAGCTTGAGACCGACCTCGGGCGATACCACCTGCGCGCCGGTGAGAATGGCGATGTCCTGCAAGATCGCCTTACGACGATCACCGAAAGCCGGTGCTTTCACGGCGCAGGAGGTGAACGTTCCGCGGATGCGGTTCACGACCAACGTGGAGAGCGCCTCACCCTCAACATCCTCAGCAATGATCAGCAGGGGCTTGCCGGCTTCGACGACCTTCTCCAACAGCGGGAGAATCTCGTTGACCGCAGCGATCTTGCCCTGCACCAGCAGGATGCGAGCATCCTCCAGGACCGACTCCATCCGGTCCGCATCGGTGACGAAGTAGGGCGAGATGTAGCCCTTGTCGAACTGCATCCCCTCGGTGAAGTCCATCTCCATCGCGGTGGTGCTGGACTCCTCGACGGAGATAACCCCGTCCTTACCGACCTTGTCGAACGCATCGGCGATCATGCCGCCGATCTCCGCATCCTGGCTGGAAATGGTCGCCACCTGGGCGATCTCGTCCTTGCCATCCACCTCGCGAGACATCTCGACAAGCTTCTCGGTGACCGCAGCCACCGCCTTATCGATCCCGCGCTTCAGGGACATCGGGTTGGCACCAGCGGTGACCTGCTTGAGACCGTCGTGAACCATCGCCTGCGCGAGCACCGTCGCAGTAGTGGTGCCATCGCCCGCGATGTCATTGGTCTTGGTGGCAACCTCCTTAGCGAGCTGTGCGCCGAGGTTTTCGTAGGGATCCTCCATCTCGATTTCCCGAGCGATGGTCACACCGTCGTTCGTGATGGTGGGGGCGCCCCACTTCTTGTCGATCACGACGTTGCGTCCCTTGGGACCGAGCGTCACGCGAACTGCGTCGGCGAGTGCGTCGACACCGCGCTCGAGACTGCGGCGGGCTTCCTCGTCGAATTCCAGAATCTTTGCCATGTTCTTCCTTGGTCTAGGGGTGGGTCATGCGGGCACCCGGACTGGCCGGCGTGCGCAAACCGTGAGCCCCGGCCCCGTGCGGGGCCGGGGCTCACGACATGCTCGATTAGGGGCGAAACAACGCCCGAGCTACCTACTTCTCGACGACGGCGAGGACGTCGCGCGCCGAGAGGATGAGGTAATCCTCGTTGTTGTACTTCACCTCGGTGCCGCCGTACTTGCTGTAGATGACGACGTCACCGACGTTGATGTCGAGGGGGATTCGCTTATCCCCATCTTCGTCGAATCGTCCCGGTCCCACGGCAAGGACCTTGCCCTCCTGGGGCTTCTCCTTGGCGGTATCGGGAATAACGAGACCCGAGGCAGTGGTCTGCTCGGCGTCGAGGGTCTGGACCAGGATCCGGTCCTCAAGTGGCTTGATGGAAACCGACACGGTTGCATCCTCCGGATGAGTCGGCGGCCGCCCTTGTGGGGCGGGTAACGGCTAGGACGGTTGGCAGTCTCACGGGGAGAGTGCCAACGCAGACAGTACGCCGCCGTTAGCACTCTGTCAATTCGAGTGCCAAACGCGTCGCCCACCGGCATCCTCGGCTTGGACCTGGCGGCTGGGAGGATCTTCCCGTGAGGGGCTCACCGACCGGCGATGATTCACCCTCCGTCTCCCCCGGCCTCCTGGAGTTGGCACGGATGTCGCCCTCGTCGCGACTAGCGCTCCTGAACGCAATCCCCGACCCCCGCTCCGACCCGCTGGCCGCCGTCGAGACGCTTCGTCGCGAGCACCCCGAACTAGGGCCCAACGTGAGCTCAGCCGCTATCGCCCAACGCTCGCTTCGCGAAGAGGGCATCGATCGAGGACTGCTTCCACCCGACACTCGGTGGTTGGTCACCGCGACAGGACTCGAGCAGGCGAGCCGGCCCGTAGTAGCGGCCCGGCGGGCAGCCTGGGCCGCGGGTACCGGGGCGCGGAGCATCATCGATGCTACGGCCGGAATCGGGATGGACGCGGCTGCCTTCGCTGTGGCCGGGATGCGGGTGGTCGCGGTCGAACGTGATTCGACCACCGCTGCAGTGTGCGCCGCAAATCTCGCGTCCCTCGAGAGAGCCGAAGCCACAGCTGTGATCTGCGCTGACTCAACCGAGCCCGGTTTGCTCGCCCGACTAGCCGCTGAACTGCCGGAACCGGTTGCCGTGTTCGTCGACCCTGCACGCAGGGGCAGTGCCCGCCCCAGCGACGGATCGCGGGCCCACCCCGAGCGAGATCCTGAACGCTGGTCGCCGCCGTGGTCCTTCGTGGAGTCGCTCCGTGCGGATTTCGAGATGGTCCTCGCCAAGACTCCGGGATCGTTCACACCGGACGACCGGTGGTCGTGCGAGTGGGTAGGGGTGGCTGACTACGTCGCCGAGTGCTCGGTCTTCTCGACGATGCCCCGCGGCTTCCTCTCGCCCCGGCAGGCAGTCCTTCTCCCGGAATCCCACGGTTCGGATCCGCTCACCTTCCCGGTGAACAGCGACCCTCCTGCCGGCCCTCCCGTCGGGGCACCGCAGGAGTTCCTCGGCGAACCGCACCCGGTCTTCCAGCGATGCCTGGGGGCTCTGTGCGAACTCGGGGCTCATCGCGTTCACCAAACGAGCAACTGGCTCACCACGAACCGGCTGGAGAGCACCGGGGCGATACCCGGGGTGCGCTGGTACCGGGTGATCGACTCGGCACCGATCAAGGACATGAAGAAGTGCGCGGTCAGACACGGCGTTGACGCAGTCGCGATCAAGTGCAAGGAGTCGAAGACTCCACTGAACGTCCTGCGCAAGAAGATCGCCCTGCCCGACGGCGACCGCTACGCGATCGTGCTCACCGCTGGCACGACCGAGGCCTTCCTCGTCGAACGCCTC
>CAJXUJ010000049.1 GCA_913061025.1 uncultured Actinomycetes bacterium
GCTAACTCCGCAATCGTTCCTCGGTCGGACACGCCGAACCCTCCTCGACCCGAGATTCACGCTCGCATGAACGCGCTTACCCGGTGTATTACAGAGGTGTAGTTCGATTTCGTCAAGCCGGATGTGCGGAAAAAGGCCTTCTGTGCCCGGAAAAAGACCGCTTTGGCGTGTGTGATCCACCACAAATGGTCGGTTTTCCCGATTTTGACGCATATTCGTCCCCCGGTCGGGGGACGAATACGAAGTGGTTGGATTCACCGGTGAACATCACGGTATTGGCCGGAGGTATCGGCGGCGCGCGATTCGTGCGCGGGCTTCGACACCTTGTGAATCCGACCAATGGTTCGACTTCCACACAGGGTTCGCCCACCGACTCCAAGATCACCGACTCGAACATCACCGTCATCGGCAACACCGGAGACGACATTTGGATCCACGGCCTTCGCGTATGCCCTGACCTGGACACGGTCATGTACACCCTCGGCGACGGCATCGACCCTGAACGCGGGTGGGGTCGACGAGAGGAAACCTTCCACGCGAAAGCCGAACTCGAGGCGTACGGCGTCGAGCCGACGTGGTTCGGTCTCGGTGACCGCGACATCGGCACGCACTTGGTCCGCACGACCAGCCTGAACTCCGGTTACCGACTCTCCGAGGTCACACGCGCGCTGTGCGAACGGTGGCAACCCGGAGTCAACCTGATTCCGATGACAGACGATCGCGCGGAAACGCACGTCGTGGTGGACGACCCCGACAATCCAGGGCAGCAGATCGCGCTCCATTTCCAAGAGTGGTGGATCCGTTATCGCGCGACGTTGCCTGCCCATCGTTTCGTGATCGTGGGCATCGAGGACGCCACCCCCGCACCCGGGGTTCTCGACGCCATCGCCGAGGCAGACGTCATCGTCTTACCGCCCAGCAACCCCATCGTGTCGATCGGCACGATCCTCGCCGTGCAAGGGGTGGAGCAGGCCCTCCGGGAGACATCCGCCCCCGTGGTGGGTGTCAGCCCGATCATTTCGGGCGCACCGGTGCGCGGAATGGCGGATGCCTGTCTGCAGGCGAACGGAATTGAGACAAGCGCTGCGGCGGTGGCCATGAACTACGGCGCCCGATCGTCAGGGGGCATCCTCGACGGCTGGCTCGTCGACGAATCCGACGTCGAGTCGGTCGCCACCATCGAAGGTGCTGGCATCGCGTGCCGGGCAGTTCCGCTCCTCATGAGCGACGTGGAGCGCACGGCGAGCATGGCTCGAGCCTGCCTGGACCTCGCGCAGCACATCCGTAGAGCGCGAATCGATCAGACCTCTTAGCCGCTGGTTGAATGCCACCTGTGAACATTGACGAGACCTTCACCACCACAACCGATCCGTCGGATTTGTGGCACCCGGTCTCACCCAAGCTGGTGACCGCCCGCCGAATCGTTCTCCTGTTCACGCTCGTGCCGTTGGCCCTCTTCGTGATCGTCCTAGCGTGGGTTCTCGAGTTACCCGTGACGATCGCGGCGATCGTGCTAGGCGTCGATGCGATTGCGTTCATCTGGGCGTGGTGGTTGATCGGACGCCGCGTGCGTTCCTACGCCTACTGCGAGCGCGGAGAAGACCTGCTGGTGTCCAGCGGCATCCTGTTCCGGCGGCTCGTCATCGTGCCGTACGGGCGTATGCAACTCGTGGACGTCAAGGCCGGTCCGATCGATCGGACCCTGGGCATCACCACGGTTCAACTGCATACCGCGGCCGCCACCACCGACGCCGCCATTCCTGGTCTCGAACCGCAGGTCGCGGCAGACCTCCGCGATCGGCTTGCGCGTCGTGGCGAGAGCCGCTCGGCGGGCCTGTGATCCTGGAATGAGCGAGATCCCAGCAGCGCGGCCCGAACCAGTCGAGACCGAACCAGTCGAGACCGGACCGGCGGACCCGAGCGCGATCGGTGACGATCTCGGACTCGGACTCGCGGTCCCCGGAAGTCGCCTCATCGACAGTCAGGGGCACCGCAAAGTCCATCCGATCTCGCCGCTCGTGCACGCCGTAGCGGTCTTTCCGGCGCTAGCCGGTGTGAGCATCGCTGCAGGCATCCAGCGCGTGAGCTCGGTCGGCGAGCAGCTCACCGGGTTTCCGATTCTCGACGCTCTGCCACCCATCGCGGCCGCCATCCTCGCCATCGCCGTCCTCGCCGCACTGCTTGCCGTGATCGTTGCTGGATTCCAGTACCTGGAATGGCGAGCCTTCAGCTTCTGGTTTGACGACGACGGTGACTTCCGCGTCCAGTCAGGGGTCTTGATCAAGCAACAACGACGCGTCCAGGTCTCACGAATCCAAACGGTTGACGTCACCCAGCCTTTCGCGGCGCGACTTTTCTCGATGGCCGCCGTTGTGATCGAAGTGGCCGGACAGGACGACTCACGGGTTCGACTGAAGTACGTCACCCTCGCCGATGCTCGCGAGATCCGTCGCGAGGTGCTCGCGCGCTCAGCAGGTCTATCGAGCGATACGAGCGAAGCACCGCAGAACATCGTGACCCACGTTCCCGCACGACAACTCGCCCTCTCGCTGCTCCTTCGCGTCAGCACTGCGGGTCTGCTTCTCATCACCATCGCGATCATCGCGGTCAGCTACTTGACCGAAGGCTGGGGTGGCATCGGAGTAGCACTGGTCACCGGTGGCGTCCCGCTCATCATCGTGTTGTCGGAATTCGTTCGGTACTACGGCTTTACGGTTGCCGAGTCTCCCGATGGCGTCCGGCTGCGCTACGGGTTGTTTCGCACCGAGTCGCGGACCGTTCCACCGGGGCGGGTCCAGGCAATCGATTACGTGGAGCCGTTGCTCTGGCGTCGCGCTGGGTGGGCTCGGGTTCGAGTGACCATCGCCGGAGTGGGGACCGAGTCTTCGAACTCCAACAACCAGCGCAGCGAGACTCTGCTGCTGCCTGTTGCCACCGTCGATCAGGCGACAGACGTGGTGGCGAGGATTCTTCCGAACCTAGATACGTCGTCGTTCGTGTGGATTGCCGCACCTGCCCGAGCTCGCCGCCGCTCGCCGATCCAATGGCGCAACCTCGCGGTGGGCTGGGACGAGCACTCATTCGCGATCCGACGCGGACGCATCACCCGGCACCTAGCCGTGGTGCCGCACGCGCGAACCCAGTCGGTTCGGTGGACGCAGGGGCCGTGGGAACGTGCACTGCGGTTGGCCTCGATGCATGTCGACGTCACGCCCGGTCCGGTTTCAGTGTCTGGCCTGCACCTCGACGCGGACGTCACTCGCACGATCGCGTTCCACCAAGCCGATGCCGCCCGCCTCGGGCGACAAACTGACCATTCCATCCGATGGGCTCAGTCATGACGACCCCACTGCAGATCCTCCCGCTAGCACTCCAGCATTCCTTTGCCCCGGGTGACGATCTAGAAGCCATCGTGCTGGATGCGGTTTCTTCGGCCCGTTGGCCCGACGGTTCGACCGGCCTCATCGATGGAGACGTCATCGTCGTTACGAGCAAAATCGTCGCGAAAGTCGAGGGACGCATCGTCCAAGCCGACTCCCGTGAGGAAATCATCACCGAACAGGCAGAACGCGTGGTCGCCACCAAGGTCACCCCGCGGGGTGTCACCTCGATCGTGCAAACCTCGCACGGCCTCGTCCTTGCTGCCGCCGGAGTTGATGCGAGCAACACCGATGTGGGAACGGTGGTGTTGCTTCCCGAAGACTCCGACGCGTCGGCACAACGATTGCGCTCGTTCCTGATGGAACGGACAGGTTCGACTGTGGCGGTGGTGGTGACCGACACGATGGGAAGGCCATGGCGCTTGGGGGTCACCGATGTGGCCATCGGAGCAAGTGGAATCCAGGTCCTCGATGATCACACCGGCCGGGTAGACGAATACGGCAACACGCTGGAGATGACAGTTGTGGCGGTCGCGGACGAAATCGCTTCCGCCGTGGATCTCGCGACGGGGAAACTCAGCGGTGCGCCGCTCGCGATCGTGCGGGGCCTCGCGCAATACGTCACTGCGAATGAGTCCTCACGCGCTCGGGACATCGTTCGACCACTCGAGGAAGACCTGTTTTGGCTCGGCACCGCTGAAGCAATGGCGGAAGGAGCCCGCCGGGCCGTCGCCGGACGTCGAACGATTCGCTTCTTTACCGACGATCCCGTCGACCCCGACGCTGTGGAGCGGGCGATCGAGGATGCTGTCCTCGCTCCGGCTCCGCATCACAGCGAACCCTTCGGATTCCTCGTACTACGCGACGACGACACCCGGCACCGTGAGCAGCGAACGCTTCTGCTGGACTCCATGCGCGAGGCCTGGGAACGGGACCTCATCGACATTGATGGCAAGGGCGAGGACGAAGTCCAACGTCGAGTGGCCCGCGGCAACATCCTGCGCACAGCCCCCGTAGTGATCATCCCGTTCGTCGACTTGGATCGCGGAGCTCACACCTACTCCGACGAACGTCGCAACGCAGCCGAACGCGACCTGTTCATGGTGGCCGGTGGCGCGTGTGTCGAAAATCTGCTCATCCGACTGTCGGCGGAAGGGCTCGGATCAGCATGGATCTCTTCGACGATATTCGCACCGTCAATCGTGCGTGACCAATTCGGCCTCGGTGATCGTGTGCAACCGTTAGGAGCCGTGGCCGTTGGTGTTCCCGCCCAGGGCGCCAAGGACCGGCCGCCCCGACGCGCGCACGACTACATAGTCCGGATCGACTAGGTACCTACGCGTCGCTCGAATGCCGGATGGCGAGGTCAGGCAGTTCGACACCCGGCCACACCCGCGCACCTTCGCGAAGCTCGTTCTGCGCGCCGACCACTGCTCCATCGCCGACAACAACGCCCTCGAGCACCGATCCCTCACCAATCCGCGCTCCGGCACCGATGATGCTGCCCGTCACGTGCGCACCGGCTTCGATCACCGCGCCATCGAACAGCACCGAACCATCCACCGTTGCATCCGCGGCCACGATCACGTCCCTGCCGACGCTGGTCCCACCACCGACACGAGCCGACCCCGCAATCTGCGCCCCGTGCATCACCAGCACCTCACCGGTGTCGGGAACAGCAGGTGACGGAGCGATGCCACTCACCAAGTCTCGGCTTCCCTGCACGAACGCCAGCGGCGTCCCGAGATCCAACCAATAACCGGTATCCACGACACCGCGGACATGCGCTCCACTAGCGAGCAGCCCCGGGAATGTCTCGCGCTCCACCGAAACGACGCGACCTGCAGGGATCTGTTCGATCACCGATCGGGTGAAGACGTAACACCCCGCATTGATCAGATCGGTCACGATCTCCTCGGGGGTGCTGGGCTTCTCCAAGAACGCCTGGACACGGCCGTGCTCGTCAATCGGCACCAATCCGTAGGCGCGCGGATCCTCCACCGGGGTGAGGTACAGGGTGACATCGCTGGACGTTTCGACGTGCGAGCGAACCAAACCGGCGATGTCCAGACCGCTCAGGACATCCCCGTTGAAGATCAGGATCGGATCGTCGGGCCCGGACTCCAGATGGCTCAGCGCGTGCCTGATCGCTCCTCCGGTTCCCAACGGCTCGTCCTCGGTCGCGATGACCACCTCGATGCCTAGATCCGCATCCTCGATGAACTCGGCGAAGACCTCGGCGCGATAACTCGTGGCCAGCACGATGCGTTCCACTCCGGCGTCGCGGGCGCGGGTGATCTGATGCACGGTGAACGGCACACCCGCTACCGGCAGCATCGGCTTGGGGGTATTCACGGTCAAGGGTCGTAGGCGGGTTCCCTGACCCCCGACGAGCAGCACGGCCTCGGTCATCGGGCAAGGGTGCCACACAGATGCCCAAGGGCCATCCGCACAATGTGAACATGTCGTCGTCTGCAGCGGACATTCGCTCGGCATTACTCGGCCGAGGCGATCTCGCCCAACCCTTTGTCACATACCTCGGCCCCGATGGACGAGTCGAGCTCTCCGGCGCCTCGATCGCCAACGCTTCGTCCAAGATCGCCAATGCGCTGGCTCTGGAGTTCGATCTGGAGCCCGGTGATCGGGTCGGCCTGCATCTCCCGTGGCACTGGCAGCGGGTCGCCTGGCTGATCGGTATCTGGAGCGCAGGCCTCATCGTCGTTCCGGGAGGCGGGGAGGAATGCGACCTGCTTGTTGCCGGACCGAAGGAGGCCGAGGGGCTGCCCGGATCTGTTCAGGTGGTGTCGATGCACCCCTTGGGAATGCCCCTCGACGCGACCGCGATGGCGCAACTCTCCCCCGGCCTTGACGACGTCACCCTCGCCGTTCGCGCCCAACCCGACCAGCAGGTGATGGTCGACGATCACGCAGATCAGGTGGCGCTCGACGATCTCACGCAGCGTCAGTTGCTCGAGCGAGCACGCTCGTTCGCAAGCGGCCACGCACACATCCGACGGATGGGAATCCGTCAGGGCGATTCGCAGTGGTGGTTGCCCGCCCTCTGGCCACTGGTCACCGAGGGATCGATCGTGATGGCCGACCCATCAGCGCCGGACTTCGGCTCAGAACCGGTCGATGCGACCGTCTGACTCTCCGGTTTTTACGGTGTGACGTTGACCGTAATGTCCTGACTGGCCCCTGCAGCTTGCCTCTTTGCAACCACCAGGATGCGGTAGGTGTAGCTCGCACCCGCCGGCGCCGCCTTCTTCACCTTGAAGACGACCCGACCGCCCTTCTTAGTCTTCCCGCGCTGCACCGTGCGCCACTCACCGTCCACGTAAGCCTGCCGCCAGACCGTGAGTCCCTTGCGCTTCGGGCGCACTTTGGCTTTGATCTTGAACGGTTTTCCGGCCGGAACATCCATCACCTGCGGTGTCACAAGGGCGACGGATCGGGCCTTCACGCTGGGGACGACCGAGACGCGGAACGTCTCGCCCACCCCGATCGGTTGCTTCTTGCGTACGACCAGAACGCGGTACTCCTGCGTCGTATTCGGCGGCCAGGCACCCTTCACGGTGTAGCGGACCTTGCCGTTCTTCTTGGTGCGCTTCTTCTTGAACGTGACCCACTCGCCGTTCTCGAGTTTTTGAAACCACACCCGCAGGCCCTTGCGCTTGGGTGTCACCTTGGCCCTGATGGTGAAGTTCTTGAGTGCCTTCACCTGTCGGTCCACCGGGGTCAGCATCTTCACCTGGCGCTCGTAACTGGCGGACGGCTGTGCAGCAGGGGCTTGAGTCGAGGGAGCCGGTGCCTGCGGTGTCGTTACGGGCACGCCGGCGCTGCCGTTCACGGCGTTGATGTACGACGACTTCAGTCCCAGGGCGTTGCGCAGTTGGTTGCCGCTACGCGTGACCGTGCTGCCATCAGCGAGCGTCGCCTGCACGGTCTTAGCGACACCGCTGGGATCGCGGTCGACAACCTCGACCTTCCACACCTCGCCGACGCCGAAGGCCTGCGCCATGTCGACCTGCCCAACGGTCACGCTCCACTCGCGATTGGGGTTGTCCTCGCTTAGCGACCATGGGTCGGCTACCGAGCGAACGTAGGGCAGGTCACCGCCCCACTGATCGGCACTGGCCTGGCTAGCGCCACCGTTGGACGAGGAGTAGAACGCACGAATCGGCTTGCCCTCATACAAGATCGCCATGCCGGTGGTGGGTGAGGTGTGCGTTGCGTTCACCGCATTTACCCACCGGTCACCCTGCGCTCCGGACTGCTTGGACCAGCCGGCGAATACTTGATCGGAGAATGGGCCGCGACCATCGTCCACATGACAATCGCACGCCCCGCGTGTTCCCGCCTCGATGGCCGACAGACCGTATGTCCGAGCGGCAAGCACCTGGGCCTGCAGCGCCGCGTCCGGCCACGAACTGCTGACCTCGGAGATTCCGTAGAGATATTCATCGTGTAGCCGCAGCGAGTTCACCGCGTTAAGGCGGGTTGCCGATGTGGCGCCCGTAGGCAAAATTTCAAGGGTGCCGTACCGGTAACGGTGACCTTCGGAATCGAAGTTGCCGCCCTTGTCCACCACATTGGCGAGTCCAGACCAGGTCAGCGTCGCGGAAGGGAAGATTCCGAGTTCTTGGCGCGCGCCACCGACGATCTTGGCGGCCTGCACCGCCCCGGACTCACCGGTGAAGTAGAAGCTCTCCC
>CAJXUJ010000050.1 GCA_913061025.1 uncultured Actinomycetes bacterium
CGGATCACGTCACGACTGGCGGCGCGTCGCCGAGCGACTGCGGATGACAGTGGTGGTGTGATCACACCACGGCGAAGCGAGTCGATCCACCGGCGTGCGTTATGGCCGTGGACGGGAGTGGTCGGCATCTACGGCGGCTACTTCGGCGCAGCCCAGGGTGTTGTGTTGATGGCGATCCTTACCTGGATCTATGACGCCCGAGTCCAGTACAGCAATGCTGCCAAGAACCTCTTTGCGTCGATAGCCAACATGATGGCGGCGTTCGTCTTCACTGCCGCCGGATACGTGGTGTGGCCTGCGGCGCTTCTCCTGATGGCGAGTTCGACCCTCGGTGGATATCTGGGCGCCCGGTGGGCGAGGCGCCTTCCGGAAGTAGTGCTTCGTGGCATGGTTATCGCGGTGGGCGTCATCGCCACGACGGTCCTGGTCGTGAGATGAACGATCCTGACCCCCGGCGGTGCTTCCGTTCGGGATCCACGGCCAGTGCGACAAGGGGGCACACAGTGATGGAGTCCGTTCGATGAGGACGTTCTCGCGCTGGCTGCTGGGTGTCGTGGGGACCCTGGTCATCGTTGCTGGTGTGGCCATCGCTGCGGGTGCCTGGTGGATCGATCGGGACTTGTCGATCGACTCGGGGGAGTGGGTGCTGAGCACTCAAAGGGAAGTGGTGTCAGCGACCGGTTGTTCGACTGTCCTGATCGAGTTATCGGACGTGACCATCGATCCAGGCCAATTGGCGGACGTTCCTTCGGTCTCCGATCGATCCGAGTCGGTGTTCGTCGTCCAACCCATAGGTCAAGCACCGGATGGCTGGTGGGTAGGAACCGTCGAGTCGCCCTCGGTTGAAGATCGGTTGCTGGGCTCGCGCTACTGCGTCGCGTCGAACAGGGCAGGAGAGTGGAGTACTTCGAGTATCGCGGTTGAGGCGAACTCACCGGACGTCTCGGTTGACGGGTTGGATGGCCGCTGGGCTATCGCGAATTCGGGGGAATCGGTGGTCCTGCCTGTCCCGGAGGCTGGTGACACGGTGGTGGTTTCCGGAAATGGCGGGAACGAACTTGAATCGGTCACGTTAGCGGCCGAGTACCGGATCGCCGAGGGCTCCACGCTGGGTCTTATCGGCTTGGTCGGGGGCGCCCTGACCGCCCTTGTGGGGCTACTGCTCCTTGTGATCGCGATCTGGGGTTTGCGTCGGCGGGGTCGCCACGAGGCCGGGTCGTGACCTCTCCGAACTCGAACAGGAGCGCGAACACAGAACCGTGGAACGTGTGGACCGTCCCGAACGGTGTGAGCTTGCTGCGCCTGTTGGGTATTCCGTTGTTCTTATGGCTCGTCCTAGTGGCCGAAGCCGACGTCTGGGCGTTCGCGGTCCTCGTCGTTGCCGGGGCAAGTGACTGGGTGGATGGCTACCTGGCTCGCAAACTGAATCAGCGGAGCCGTTTGGGTGTGCTCCTCGATCCGCTGGTGGACCGGCTCTACATCCTTGCGACGCTCGTTGGCCTTGCGCTGCGGGACATCATCGGGTGGTGGCTGGTAGCCATCCTGGTTGGTCGAGATGTGATTCTCTTGTTGCTCGTGCCACTTCTGCGTCGCGCCGGCCGGGTGGCCGTTCCGGTGACGTATGTCGGCAAGGCGGGAACATTTGCCTTGCTTTGGGGATTCCCGATTCTGTTGCTCGGGTCGCTTCCCGGTACCTGGGGAACGGTGCTTTCCGCATTCGGATGGGCTTTCGCTTTGTGGGGAACCTTCTTGTACTGGTGGGCGGGAGTGCGCTACGCCCAGCAGATCTTCGAGATCGGTCGTAGCGGCTAGGCTCTGTCCACCACCGAAAAGGAGCCGCGATGATCCCCGGAGAGTTGAAGTACACGGCCGAACACGAGTGGGTCCGTGAGGATTCCCCGGAGGCTGCCACCGTCGGCATCACCCACTACGCCCAGGACTCCCTTGGCGACATCGTCTTCGTCTCCCTTCCGGCCGTTGGCGATGAGGTGGCTGCTGGTCAGTCGTGTGGAGAAGTCGAATCCACCAAAAGTGTCAGCGAGCTCTACGCACCCATCAGCGGTCGGATCACCGAGGTCAACGAGGCTGTTGACGCAGCCCCCGAGTTGATCAATTCGGCGCCCTACGGAGACGGATGGCTGTTTCGGATCTCGCCGAGCGACGCGGAGCAACTGTCCGGCCTGCTGTCGGCGAGTGAGTACGAGGCGATGACGCAAGGGGCCTAGGCTGGAGCCGAGGCCGGGTAACCGGCTAACCGTGTCACGTGTGTCGGCCGGCCGACGATGAAGGGAGCGCACCCATGAACTGCACTGCGTGCGGCAAGCCCATCCATCCCGAGGATCGGTTCTGCGCCGCTTGCGGAACACCGGTGAGCAGCGTCGCGGCCGAGTCTGACGTCGAGGCCACCGGGGCCTTCCAGCCGATTGGTGGGGCCGGTGGCCCTGCCACGGGAACCGGACCCGCTGCAGCCCTGGGAACCGGTATCCACCGAGAGCTTCCTTCCGGATCGGCTCTGCTCGTCGTGCATCGCGGGCCGTCCGAGGGCAGTGAGTTCCTGCTGGCTGCTGACGCGGACGTGGTCGGCGTTGGGCGATCACCGGAGTCGGACGTCTTCTTGGATGACGTCACCGTGAGTCGTCGGCACGCGGAATTTCGTCGCGGAGCGGACGGCTGGAGCGTTCGAGACGTTGGCAGCCTGAACGGGACGTACGTCAACCGTGTTCGCGTCGATGATCAGCGGCTGAACGGCGGCGACGAAGTGCAGATCGGGAAGTTCCGCTTCGTGTTCTTGGTAGGCGTAGAGCCCGGAGCATGAGTGCACGCGAGGCCGCCGAGCCGTCGAGCAAAGGCACGCTGAGCATCGGGGAAGTGCACAGCGTTCTCAAGCGAGACTTCCCCGACGTCACGATCAGCAAGATCAGGTTCCTAGAGACCGAGGGGCTCGTGATCCCGGCCCGCACCGCCAGTGGGTATCGACGGTTCACAGACGACGACGTCCGACGACTCCGCGAGGTCCTTACCCTGCAACGCGATCAGTACCTGCCGCTCAAGGTCATTCGCGAGCAGCTCGATCAAGCAGCGGAGGAGACCGTGGTCGCCGGTAGCGGGATGCGACCGGAGGACTTCCGCCCGGGCGCCGGGCGCTTGCGCCTGACCCGTGGTGAGTTAGCCGAGATGACCCAACTCGAAGAGGCCTACGTCGCCCAGCTTGAAGAGCTCGGTCTGGTCTGGGTAAGTCCCGCAGGTCACTACGACGAAGACGCCGTCACGATTTGCCAGGTCGCTGCCCGTCTATCGGCCTTTGGTTTCGAGGGCCGTCACATGCGCAGTTTCCGGGTTGTGGCAGATCGAGAATCCGGGCTCATCGAGCAGATGGCAACCCCCTTCACCCGTACCACCGGGCGTGAACGGGACTCCAAAGTCCGCTCACAGGAGGCAATTCGGGAGATCGCGGCCCTGTTCGTGCAGTTGCACGCGGCCCTGCTCCGCGCAGAGTTGATTCGAGCGGGTAAAGCCTGATTTCGCTCGTAGCGTTCTCCTGCGGCTATCGATAACCGAGCATCCCGGTTAGCCTTGAGCACATGATCGCCTTGGACGTTGTGGGTGTGCGCATGGAGATGCCCTCCAACACGCCGATCGTGTTATTGCGCGAGCACGAGGGGGAGCGTTACCTGCCCATCTGGGTTGGGGCGGTAGAGGCGACGGCAATCGCATACGCCCAGCAGGGTGTTGTGCCACCCCGTCCGCTAACCCACGATCTGATGAAGGACCTGCTCGATGCCCTCGAGGCTCCGATTTCAGAGGTGCGCATCACCGGTCTCGAAGACGGGGTCTTTTACGCTCTGATCGTCTTCTCTAGTGGACTCGAGGTAGCCGCTCGACCCTCGGACGCCATCGCACTCGCCCTGCGGGCGGAGGTGCCAATCGTGGGAGCAGAGAGCGTTCTCGACGAGGCCGGCATCGAGATTCCCGATGAGGATGAGCCCGTTGAAGAGGATCAGGTCGAGAAGTTCCGTGAGTTCCTCGACCAGGTTTCACCGGAGGATTTCGGGGCACCCGGCCCGTCCTGAGCCTTCAGTTGACGTTGAGACTTCGGTCGAGTTGGCGCGGGCGTGTCGCGTTGTGACCGCCGAAGACGGTCCCTAGATTTCCTCGCACGGCTTCCCCCGAACGGTCCGCCCGGACCCGCGCCTTGGCCCCCGCCTCGGCAGTAGGGTGAAGCAGGACGAGGAGGACCAGTGACCGGTAGGCACATGCCCGCGGCGGGTAGTACGCAGGGTGCGCTCTTCGATGACGCCGATCTGCGACCACTGCCGGCGCACGTCGGGTACCGCGGGCCGGTGGCCTGCTCAGCCGCGGGAATCACTTACCGACAACTCGACTACTGGGCACGCACGGGCCTGGTCGCACCGACGGTCCGTGGCGCGGCCGGCTCGGGAACCCAGCGCCTGTACAGCTTCCGCGACATCTTGATCCTGCGGATCGTCAAGCGGCTGATCGACACCGGCGTCTCGCTGCAGAACATTCGCGCAGCTGTGGACCATCTGAGCACTCGCGAGGGTGATGACCTGGCACGGATCACGCTCATGAGTGACGGCGCGAGCATCTATGAATGCCGCAGCGCCGATGAGGTCATTGACCTGGTTCGCGGTGGTCAGGGTGTGTTTGGCATCGCGGTCGGCAGTGTGTGGCGAGAAGTCGAAGGAACACTCGCGACGCTCCCCGCAGAGGATCCCGACGGCGAAAACGTAGTCCCGGCGGGGATCACCGACGAACTCGCGCAGCGTCGAGCTCGCCGCGCGGCCGGCTGACGTTTCTTTCCTCGCATTCACGACTTCTGCGGTAGGCTTTAGCCGCCAGTCATCCTGTGCGGGAGAGCGCAGTGGCCCACGCCAGGGTCGATGCCGCCGAAGGAGCAATTGCCCCGACAAACTCTCAGGCACCGGTACCGCGTGGGTAGGCAACTCTGGAAAAGGGATTCGTCCCTACCGACGGTGAAAGCCGCTCTCGTGTGGCGGTGAAGCTCTCAGGTCGCGTATTGCGCGGTAACAGAGGGGGAGCAGTTCCTACTGTTCGCCCGACGCACCTGGAGACGTCATGGATTTCCCCGCCCGGCACATCGGACCCCGCTCCGCGGACATCAACGTGATGCTCGCCGAACTTGGCTATAACGATCTCGAGTCCTTTATTGACGCGGTGGTGCCTACCGGCATCAAGGACCTGAGCGTCATGGAACTGCCAGCACCTGCCAGCGAAACCCAGGCACTCGCCGAACTTGAGCGCCGCATCGACGGAGTCGAGCGACCCACGTCAATGATCGGGCTGGGCTACCACGGCACCGTGATGCCCGAGGCGATCAAGCGGGGCATATTGCTCAACGCAGGGTGGTACACGGCCTACACGCCATATCAACCCGAGATTTCCCAAGGCCGGCTTGAGGCGCTGCTGAACTTCCAGACCCTCGTGGAGGATCTGACCGGCCTGAATGTGGCTGGTGCTTCTCTGCTCGATGAGCCAACCGCCGTCGCCGAAGCGATGACCATGGCGATCAAGCATGGGCCCAGGGGAGTGGATCGGATCGCGATCGACCGGGGTGTGCACCCGCAAACCCGGGCGGTCGTGGCCACCCGTGCCGAACCGCAGGGCATCGAGATAGTCGACTTCGATCCGGCTGATGGACTGCCGGAGGGCCCGTTCTCCGGTGTGGTCATCGCCTACCCGGCTTCTACCGGCGGCATCACCGACCCGAGACCGGTGGTGGCAGCGGCCAAGGAGCAGGGCGCATTGGTGATCTTCGACGCGGACCCCCTTGCCCTGCTGAAGCTCGAGTCGCCCGGCTCCCTCGGTGCGGACATCGCCGTCGGTTCGATGCAGCGGTTCGGAGTGCCGATGGCTTTCGGCGGGCCACACGCCGGCTACATCGCCGTGCGTTCCGGGCTCGAGCGCTCGCTCCCGGGTCGGTTGGTCGGAGTGAGTGTCGATGCCGACGGACGTCCGGCGTACCGCTTGGCACTGCAAACCCGTGAGCAGCACATCCGGCGAGAGAAGGCCACCAGCAATATCTGCACCGCGCAGGTTCTCCTTGCGGTCCTTGCCGGCATGTATGCCGTCTATCACGGACCTGAAGGGCTGGTGGAGATCGCGAACCGGGTGAATTCATTGGCGAGCCGAGTGAATAAGGGTGCACGCGATGCCGGTCTTGAGGCGCTCAACAATCAATTGTTCGACACCGTAGCGATCAGTGCACCCGGTAAGGCCTCAACATTGTTCGCTGCAGCCGCGAAAGCTGGAGTGAACATCCGGCAGGTGAACGACGACGTCATCGCCTTTACGGTGGATGAAACCACTACCGAGGAACAGGCGCGCACCCTCGCTACTGCACTCGGCTTCGAACTCGCGACGGAAAGTGATTCGACCATTCCGTCGGATTTGCAGCGGACTGGGGAATTGCTGCAGTTCCCGGTATTCCATGCGCACCGCAGCGAGACCTCGCTCATGCGCTACATGCGCTCGCTCTCGGATAAGGACCTGGCCCTTGATCGGACGATGATCCCGTTGGGCTCGTGCACCATGAAGTTGAACGCGGCTGCCGAGATGGCACCCATCACGTGGCCGCAGTTCGCGCAGATCCATCCATTCGCGCCAGCCGATCAGGTTGCGCCCTATGTGGACATCATCACCGAGCTCGAGCAGTGGCTGGTAGCGATCACCGGCTACGACGCCGTGTCGGTCCAGCCGAATGCCGGATCGCAGGGGGAGTTCGCCGGATTGATGGCTATTCGCGGATACCACCGCGCGAACGGGGATGACCAACGCACAGTGTGTTTGATTCCCAGCAGTGCGCATGGCACGAATGCCGCCAGTGCAGTTATGGCGGGCATGAATGTCGTCGTGGTGGCTACCGACGAGATCGGCGATGTCGATGTCGTCGACCTCAAGGCCAAGATCGAACAGCACCGGGACACCCTCGCGGCATTGATGATCACCTACCCATCCACCCACGGAGTCTTCGAAGAGGCCGTGGAGGAAATCTGTGCGATGGTGCACGACGCCGGCGGCCAGGTGTACGTCGACGGCGCGAACCTGAACGCACTCGTCGGCTTGGCCAAGCCTGGCAAGTTCGGCGCAGATGTTTCTCATCTCAATTTGCACAAGACATTCGCGATCCCGCACGGGGGTGGAGGACCAGGGGTGGGTCCGATCGGGGTGCGCGCGCACCTCGCCCCGTATCTACCCAGCCATCCGCTTCGACCGGATGCAGGTCCCACAGGCCGAGGGTTTGCCGACGGCGGGAACGGGCCGGTCAGTGGTGCGCCGTGGGGGAGCGCGGGCATCTTGCCGATTCCGTGGATGTACATCCGGATGATGGGCGATGACGGTCTACGCGATGCAACAAGCACTGCAATCTTGTCTGCGAACTACATCGCACACCGACTGAAGGATCACTTCCCGATTCTCTACACCGCACCGAACGGCACTGTGGCGCACGAATGCATCCTCGATGTGCGGCCGATCACTGCCGCGAGTGGCGTCAGCGTCGACGACATCGCCAAGCGACTGATGGACTACGGCTTCCACGCCCCGACCATGTCCTTCCCGGTGGCGGGAACTCTCATGGTCGAGCCGACTGAGAGCGAGTCGCTGGCTGAAATCGATCGGTTCTGCGACGCGATGATCGCGATCAAGGCGGAGATCGATGCAGTGGCTGCAGGGGAGTGGCCCGCAGAGGACAACCCCCTCGTCAATGCCCCACATACCGCGGACAGCCTGATCGGGGATTGGAGCCACGCTTACCCGGCGCGGCTTGCTGCGTTCCCCGCTCCTGGAATGGAGAACGGGAAGTACTGGCCTCCGGTTCGCCGGATCGACGGTGCCTACGGTGATCGCAACCTTGTCTGCTCGTGCCCGCGACCCGAGGAACTCGAGCAGGTCACATCCCCCTAACCCACCGAATCCCCCGGATTCCGGGGGATTCGCTTCGCTTCCCCCGGAATCGCCGTGAGTCTGTGCAGATCGCCCGGGGAAGGTCACTCGTGGTTGATCGCTCGCAGCGAGCTAGCGATTGAGTGCCAG
>CAJXUJ010000051.1 GCA_913061025.1 uncultured Actinomycetes bacterium
GAGTGCATCGTGTGGTCGGAGGTGGGAACCGGCTCCACGTTCACTCTGCGGTTACCGGCCTACGACCCGCAAACCGGACTTCAACGTGAGCCGCATGAGTTGCAGGTGGACGTCGTTTCGATTCCCGACAATGGAGGACATTCGTGACCCGCGTTCTTGTCGTCGAAGACGAGGAGTCCTTTTCCGAAGCACTCACGTTCATGCTCGAGAAAGAGGGCTATGAGGTAGCGGTCGCCGCCGACGGCAACGCCGCCCTCGATGAGTTCGAGAAGGTTGGGCCCGACATCATCCTGCTCGATCTCATGTTGCCGGGCATTCCGGGAACGGAAGTGTGTCGCCAGATTCGCACCCGCTCGCAGGTCCCGATCATCATGCTGACGGCCAAGGATGGTGAGGTCGACAAGGTTGTCGGGCTCGAGCTTGGAGCTGATGATTACGTCACCAAGCCGTTCTCCTCGCGGGAACTTCTCGCACGGCTGCGTGCCGTTCTGCGTAGGCATGGCGATGTCGAGGAACTTCTGCCCGCAGCAGTCGAGGCGGGCCCGGTGCGCATGGATGTCGATCGCCACGTGGTGACGGTGCGCGGTGAGCAGGTGACGATGCCGCTGAAGGAATTCGACCTGCTCGAGATCTTGGTTCGCAATTCCGGCCGGGTGCTCACTCGCGCTCAGCTCATCGATCGAGTGTGGGGCTCGGACTACGTGGGCGATACCAAGACCCTCGATGTCCACGTCAAGCGACTACGCGCCAAGATCGAACAGGATCCCGCGAACCCCGTGCACCTCGTGACCGTGAGGGGCTTGGGCTACAAATTTGACGGTTAGCCGCCCTAACACGCACTACATGGCCGGTGGAACGGGCTCGATTCCCTCGTAGTAGCCGGCGGGTGGGACAACGAGCACCTCTACCTCGACGATGCCCGCGCGCTCGAACTGCAGCGCCACAGGGACGTAGGTACTGACGTCGGCGTCGAACTCGTAACTATTGATCCACAGGTCCGCCTCGTAGCCGAAGCCAACAGACTCATTGGGCCTTAGTTCGACGATGTCACCGGTGACGTAAGCCGGAACCCCGTCGATCAGAACGCCGAGCAGGTTGTCGGTCTCGGGATCGCCGTTGACGATTCGGGTCGTCAAGGTTGCGCTTGCTGAGCCCTCGGGACCGGCGACGAGGGTCAGGTTTTCGGCCCGAACGTTGCCTACCTGGGCCTGGACTCCGTTGCCCGTCAACTGCGTGGATTGCATGTTGGTTGTTGCCCCGGGGCCGTTGAAGCAGCCGGTGAGGAACAGGGACGAGGCAACGAGTCCGCCAGCAAGGGCGACACCTGTGGATCGACGCATCTTCACAACCGCAGACTATCGGTCAATCCCCCGGTGGTAGAATCGATGCTCCGGAAAGGGGTTCCTCTCAATGGCATTCAACGTCGGAGACACAGTTGTCTACCCGCACCACGGCGCAGCCGTCATCGAATCGGTGGAGATGCGCAAGATCAAGGGAGAGGACCGCGAGTACCTGGTTCTCCGGGTCGCCCAAGGCGATCTGACGGTGCGAGTTCCCGCAGACAACGTCGATTTGGTCGGAGTTCGTGACGTTGTGAATGCCGAGGGTCTCGACAAGGTCTTCACCGTCCTGCGTCAGCCCTACACCGAGGAGCCGACCAACTGGTCCCGCCGTTACAAGGCGAACCTGGAGAAGTTGGCATCTGGTGACGTCATCAAGGTCGCCGAGGTAGTCCGTGATCTGTTCCGTCGGGAACAGGAGCGCGGTCTGTCCGCCGGAGAGAAGCGCATGCTGGCCAAGGCTCGCCAGATCCTGGTGAGCGAGTTGGCCCTGGCCGAGAAGACCGACGAGGACAAGGCAGAAGCCATCCTCGACGAGGTCTTGGCTTCCTAACTCCGCGTTGCCTAACCCCGCGTTGCCTAACCCCGCGTTGCCTAACCCCGCGTTGCCATGAGCGACGACGTCACCCGGGCGCGCGTCGCAGCCCTCGTCCCCGCCGCCGGTAGGGGCGAGCGATTGGGTCCCGGGGCTCCCAAGGCCCTCCGCGAACTCGCGGGCACCCCGATGCTCGTCTACGCAGTGAAGGCCCTCGCCAGCAGCCCGCTCGTGGACGTCGTGGTCGTTGCCGCCCCGTCCGAGCACATCGATGACGTGCGTGCCCTCCTCGATCGTCAAGAGTTCTCTGCCGACGTCTCGGTCGTGGCCGGTGGCGAAACCCGATCCGAGTCCGTGGCTCGCGCCTTGATCGGGTTGCCGGACGATGTCGATGTAGTCCTCGTCCACGATGCCGCGCGCCCGCTCGTCCCCGTCGAGACCGTCACGGCGGTTGCATCTGCGGTGCGCGGTGGGCATCCGGCCGTCGTCCCGGTCGTTCCGCTGGTGGACACCATCCGATCGTTCAACGAGGACGACGCCATCGGTCCTACGGTCTCGCGTGATCGGCTGCGTGCTGTGCAGACACCGCAGGGCTTCACTCGCGACGTGCTCCAGCGTGCGCACGCTGAAGTCGATGCTCCTGTCACCGATGATGCCGGCATGGTCGAGAGTTTGGGTATCCCCGTTCACGCTGTGGCCGGTCACGAGGAGGCCTTCAAGGTCACCCGTCCGCTCGATGTGATCTTGGCCGAATCGGTCATCGCTCGACGGAGGGTGCGATGAGTATCGAAACGCGGGTGGGGCTGGGAACCGACGTCCATGCGTTTGGATCCGGCCGACCCATGTGGCTCGCCGGTCTGCTGTGGGAAGGCGAGGAAGGACTTGACGGTCACTCCGATGCCGATGTTGCTTCCCACGCCATCTGTGATGCGGTGCTCTCGGCTGCCGCCCTCGGGGACCTCGGGTCACTCGTCGGGACCGACGATCCGCAGTGGGCCGATGCCTCGGGCATCAGCCTGGTCGCGCACGCGGCGGCAACTGTCCGTACGGCGGGTTTTGTGATCGTCAACGCCTCGGTTCAGGTCATCGGAAACCGTCCGCGTATCGGAACTCGCCGTCTCGAGGCGCAGGACGTCCTATCCGCGGCGCTTGGTGCGCCGGTCAGCGTCTCCGGCACCACCACCGACGGCTTAGGTCTGACCGGTCGAGGGGAGGGCGTTGCTGCGATCGCAGTCGCGCTGCTTCAAGCACCGGTTGCGTCGTAGCCTGATCCCACCAATGGAAAGGAAACCCATGAAGAAGACCGTCGTCGCCCTGCTCGCCCTCGGAGTCGCGAGTGTTGGCCTCGCAGCGCCAGCGGCTGCCTATGACCGCGATGCATACGCGTACGGCGCGAGCCACATGATCGGCTATAAGGACATCCCCAAGTCCCTGAATGTGAAGCGAGGGGCGTTCGTCAATGCGAGTGCTGGCTCCTCGGTCTTCATCTGTGGTGACGACAGCAAGACGGTGAGCTTCCCCGGTGGAGAATTCAACTTCTCGATTAGTTACACGGGTCGAGGCCAGACCGATGGAATCAACGTCAACGTTGATCAATATGCGTCGGCGAACAAGGCGATCGCAGCCTTCGACAAACTGAAGGCGGGGTTGAAGCGCTGTGAGGGTGAATCGAGCGGCCAGGAGAACTACGGCACCGACGATGCTCCGTCGATCGATACCTGGTCCCGGTTGAACACCACGGGCGTCGTCCCCCTCGTCACCGTTGCCGGTGTTGAGTCGGTCTTCTTGAACCAGAACTACCAAGACGTCACCACGGGCGAGTACCCCGGCACCTACACCAGCGATAGCTACACCGTCTACACGCTGGTCGGCGATTCGATCATCAGCACCAATCGCAACACCGGTTCCGAAATCAACTTGTCGACCAAGGAACGCAGGGCCGTCAACCAGGTTGCTTTCAATGCCGTCACGCGGTGGGTGGACTAAGCGATGGTAGAGATCCCCGATGCCGTGAAGCCGTGGTTCGACGCCCCGGAGTTCGCTGTCATCGCCACAACGTTGCCCAGTGGTCGCCCGCATCAGGCGGTTGTGTGGGTAGCTCGCGATGGTGATGACCTTCTTGTCTCCACTGTCAAGGGTCGGCGCAAGCACCTCAACCTCGAGGCGGACCCGCGTTGCAGCGTGGTCGTGTACCCCAAGGACAACCCGTACTCGTACGTTGAGGTTCGTGGGACGGCTGAGGTCGAGGAAAACGGTGCGAGAGAACTGATCGATCGGCTGTGTCAGGAGTACACCGGCAATGAGCGTTACACCGCTGACGACGGCACGGATAACGAGCGCATCATTCTTCGGATTCACCCCGAGAAGGTCGTCACACTGATCCGCTAGCGCCGACCGCTACTGTCTAGCCGTGGTTCTTCGTCTCCACGACACCGCTTCTCGAACGGTTCGTGACTTCACGCCCATCGAGCCCGGTCGCGTCGGCATGTACGTCTGCGGCGCCACCGTCCAGGGCCCGCCGCATGTCGGTCACATTCGCAGTGGGGTGGCATTCGACATCGTCCGCCGCTGGCTGATAGCGCGCGGCTACGACGTCACGTACGTCCGCAACGTCACCGATATCGACGACAAAATCCTGCACAACGCGGGCCACGAGGATGTGCCGTACTGGGTCGTGGCCATGCGGAATGAGCGCGCGTTCACCGAGGCGTACAACACGCTCGGCTGCCTTCCACCTACGTATGAACCTCGAGCTACCGGCCATATTCCTGAAATGGTCGCGCTGATGCAGCGGCTCGTCGACGCCGACTTTGGCTACGCCGCCGGCGGCGACGTCTACTTCGATGTCCGCGCCTACGCCGAGTACGGCTCGCTGAGCGGACAGAAGGTGGACGACATGCTCGCCGCTGACGACGCCGAGGCTCGGGCCAAGCGTGATCCGCGTGACTTCGCCATGTGGAAGGCAGCCAAGGAAGGCGAACCCGCGTGGGATACGCCGTGGGGCCCCGGTCGTCCCGGCTGGCACATCGAGTGCTCGGCGATGGCCCACAAGTACCTGGGGGCCAACTTCGATATCCACGGTGGTGGCCTGGATCTCGTGTTCCCGCACCACGAGAACGAGATCGCGCAGTCCAAGTGCGCGGGCGATGAGTTCGCGAATTACTGGCTGCACAACGCGTGGGTCACCACGGCCGGCGAGAAGATGAGTAAATCCCTCGGCAACTCGCTCCTTGTCTCCGAGGTGGTGCAGCGGGTGCGTCCCATTGAACTTCGCTACTACCTCGCCGGTGCGCACTACCGTTCGATGCTCGAGTTCTCCGATGACATGGTCAAGGACGCGGGGCAGGGCTTCCAACGCATCGAAGGTTTCCTCACTCGTGCCATGGATGCGCTGGGCGTCTCGTCGATCGAGGTCGCAGCGGAGAATCGATCGCCGGAGTTCGATGCGGCAATGGACGACGACGTCAACACCCCGCAGGCCATCGCGGTCATCCACGGAGCCGTCCGTGAGGGGAACGCGGCGCTGGCGTCGGGAGATGTAGCCGCTGCGCAGACCCAGGCGCGGGCCGTTGTCGCCATGCTGGATGTCCTGGGCTTGAACCCAGCGGAGTGGAAATCCGAGGCTCGGGATGATCGACTCGTGACTGCTGTCGACGCACTAGTTCGAGTGGTTCTCGATCAGCGTCAGGCGGCGCGTGAGCGCAAGGACTACGCGAGTGCCGATGCGATCAGGGATCAACTCAAGTCCGCGGGCATTGAAATTGAGGACACCCCTGATGGCCCCCGATGGTCCGTGAGTGAATCAGGCGAGAGCTGACATGGCCGGTAACTCTCAGCGCAAGGGAGCGACCCGCAAGGGCTCGCGTAAAGGTGCGACAACGGGATCGGGTGGGCAACGCAAACAGGGACTCGAGGGCAAGGGTCCAACACCCAAGGCCAAAGATCGCGCCCATCACCCGGCGGCCCGCAAAGCCAAGCGTCAAGCGGCCAGCAAGCCCAAGAACACTCGCTCGTCGACCACCGGCGATGTAGTCATTGGTCGCAACCCTGTCCTTGAAGCACTGCGTGCAGGTGTTCCGGCAACGTCGCTCTACCTGCAGGTGCGGGCCGACCCGGATGATCGCTGGCGCGAGTCGATCTCCCTTGCTCAACAAGCGGGGATCCCGGTGTTCGAGGGATCCCGCGGTGATCTCGATGAGCTGGCCCACCATGGCAACCACCAGGGTCTGGTCCTTGCGATCCAGGACTACGAGTACGCGGATCTCGACGACGTTGCGACCGGGAACCTGCTGGTGATGCTCGACGGTGTCACCGATACCCACAACGTCGGCGCTATCGCACGTTCTGCTGCGGCATTCGGGGCCAGTGGCATGGTCCTGCCATCGCGGCGTTCTGCCGGCGTGACGGCGTCGGCGTGGAAGGCCTCGGCCGGTGCGCTGTCTCGACTTCCAGTTGCGCGCGTCACCAACCTCCGCTCCGCCCTCGAAGACCTTCATGCCGAAGGCTGGATGTCGGTCGGCCTCGATGCCAAGACCGACGTATCGCTCACCGATCTCGAAGATTCCGTCGTGACGGATCGACTGGTTCTTGTGGTCGGCTCCGAGGGACAGGGCCTCTCGCGTCTTGTGGCCGAAACGTGCGATTTCCTGGTCCGCATTCCGATGGTGCGCGAGCAGGAGTCACTCAACGCCTCGGTAGCTGCGGGCATCGCCCTAAGTTCGATCTTCTCGAGGCGTTAGGCGAGGAGTTAGTCAGCGTCGGGCGGAACAACAATCCGGAGTTCGGCCGTGGCGTCGTCAATGTCACCGGATCGCGAACCGATCACACTGCGCTCGTCCGGCTTGGACACGAGAACGTTCTCGACGTAGCTATGCACCGCATCGATGAACGGGACGCTGTGTCCGGCTCGTTCGGACATGAACCAACGGTGCTCGAGGATCTCGTGGAATATCTCAGCGGGCTCCATGCGTGAGCGAAGGTCGGCTGGCACCTCCGCCATGGCCCTCTCGAATCTCTCCGACACCCATTGGTGCGCCGCGATCTCCTCGTCTTCGGGACCCAGGCCGATCTTGACCCGGTAGGAGTCGAGGTCGTTGAGAAGTCGGCGAGCCTGGTTCTCCTCGACGTCGAGCCCGGTGAGTCGGATGAGTCGGCGTGAATGATGGCCGGCGTCGACCACCTTCGGTTGCACGATCATGCGATCACCGTCGTCGGCCGTCACAACCTGCAGTTCGGCGAAGTCGAACCCGAGGTCGTTGAGTCGTCGGATTCGAGCCTCCAGCGGATACCGATCATCACGGGTGAATTCGATATGACCGGTGATCTCCCGCCACAGGGAGTCGTACCGCGTGCGCAGGCTGACACCGATCACGATTGGATCGAGGTCACCCTGCAGGCGTTCACCCGCCTGCAGATCCATGAGTTCACCGGCAACGTTCGTAGCCGCGGTCTCGAGGTCGTATTCACGCTGCCCATCGGTGAGGGTCGCATGCAGTTCCCCGGTTTCCGCGTCGACCAAGTAGGCGGCGAAGGCTCCTGCGTCACGACGGAACAGCGTGTTCGACAGCGAGCAGTCATTCCAGGAAAAGCCCGTGAGATGCAGTTGAACCAGGAGAACGGCAAGGGCGTCGAGCAGCCTCTCTGCCGTTTCGGCTCGAAGCGTGGAAGAGAAAAGGGCTCGGTAGGGCAGCGAGTACTGCAGGTGTCGGGTAATCAGCGCTGCGGGTAGTGGTTCACCGGATGCATCGACGCGATCGCTGACAACCGCCACCGGTTCCACCGCCGGAACATCGCGTCGATGAAGATCGGTCAGAAGTCGATACTCGCGTTCGGCTAGTTCGAGTTCGACTTCCTTGATCGCGTAGACAACGCCCTCAATGCGCACGAAGCGCACGATGTGGCGCGAAATGCCCCGCGGTAACGCAACGACGACGTCGTCTGGCCAACTCTCCAGTGGCGTATTCCACGGCAGGAAAGCCAATTGGGGCTCGGCGGCTATCCCCGTCATCTTCACGGGATAAGCGTCCCAGACGTCAATCCACTCGCGATAGCGAGAACGCCGAAGAGAGCGAGCGCGATACCCGAGATTCGATTGATCCATCGGAGCGCAGTGGCGCTGATCGCGTGACGGATAGCGGCAACGA
>CAJXUJ010000052.1 GCA_913061025.1 uncultured Actinomycetes bacterium
TGCAAGGCAGCGGCTCGGCGCTGTGCCTCATCCGGATCAATCGATCCGGCGTCGACGCTCACGTTGTTCCTCCCACACGGCCACGACGATGCTCGCCACACCGCCTTCGTGCGCCTAGTCCACCGAATGTCCGGTGCGTTGGCAAGCAGTTCTGCGGAACTGACCCCTCTCGTGTCGTGCTGAATTCCCCACCCGAGCAACTCAGCAGGGCGTGTGGCAGGTAGGGACGGGGATACGGGAGGATAGGAGTACGCAGAAAACAGCGCACAACACAACCGAAAGCAGCACGGGCCCCGGTGACCCCGAGCGGTCCGTCTCATCCACAGCGGGAGCGAACACCGATGGCCCCTGATAGCGATTCCTCGGCCCCCCTGGCCGGCGGTCTACCTACCCAATACGTAGACGTGGACCCTGACGAAACCAGCGAATGGATCGATTCCTTCGACGCCCTCGTCGATGCATCAGGGAACTACCGAGCGCGCTACATGATGCTCTCGCTCCTGCGCCGGGCCGCAGAGCGCAATGTGGGAGTGCCGAGTCTCCGTAGCACCGACTACATCAACACGATTCCCCCCGAGCGTGAGCCGTGGTTCCCCGGGGACGAGGCGATCGAGCGGGAGATCCGCCGGATGATCCGGTGGAACGCGGCGATCATGGTGCATCGAGCGCAGCGCCCAGGAATCTCCGTGGGCGGCCACATCTCCACCTACGCCAGCTCCGCAACCCTCTACGAGGTCGGCTTCAACCACTTCTTCAAGGGACCGGACCACCCCGGCGGCGCGGATCAGATCTTCTTCCAGGGCCACGCCTCGCCCGGAATGTACGCGCGCGCGTTCATCGAGGGCCGACTCACCGAATCGCAGATGGACGGGTTCCGTCAGGAACTCTCCCACCCCGGCGGTGGCCTGCCGTCCTACCCGCATCCGCGGCTAATGCCGTGGTTCTGGCAGTTCCCGACCGTCTCGATGGGACTAGGGCCGCTCAACGCGATCTATCAGGCACGCTTCAACAAGTACCTGGAAAACCGCGGACTCGCGGACACCTCGCAGCAGAAGGTCTACGCATTCCTCGGCGACGGAGAGACCGACGAGGTCGACGCAGTAGGCGCGCTGAGCCTGGCGGCTCGCGAGGAACTCGACAACCTGGTGTTCGTCGTCAATGCCAACCTGCAGCGCCTGGACGGCCCGGTGCGCGGCAACGGCAAGATCATCCAGGAGCTCGAATCGCTGTTCCGCGGAGCTGGCTGGAACGTGATCAAGGTCGTCTGGGGTCGTAAGTGGGACGAGTTGCTCGCCGCTGACCGCGACGGCGCTCTCGTGAATTTGATGAACAACACCCACGATGGCGACTTCCAGACCTATAAGGCCGAGAACGGCGCATTCATCCGCGACCACTTCTTCGGACGCGACCCACGTACGGCCAAACTCGTCGAGAACTGGTCGGATGACGAGATCTGGTCCCTGCAGCGTGGTGGTCACGACTACCGCAAGATGTACGCCGCATACGAGGCAGCCACCAAGGTCAAGGGGCAGCCCACGGTCATCTTGGCCAAGACCATCAAGGGCTGGACCCTGGGATCTCACTTCGAGGCCCGCAACTCCACCCACCAGATGAAGAAGCTGACGCTCGAAGACCTCAAGGAATTCCGGGATCGGCTACACATTCCGATTGCAGACTCCGAACTCGACGAGTACCTGCCTCCGTATTACAACCCCGGTCCGGATAACGAGGCGATCCAGTACATGCTCGAGCGCCGCCGCGCGCTCGGTGGATTCCTGCCCAGTCGGCGTCGTTCGGCCAAGCCCCTTCCACAACCCCCGGACAAGACCTACGACGCCGTCATGCGTGGCTCGGGCAAGCAGCCCGTGGCCACCACGATGGCATTCGTCCGACTCCTCAAGGACCTCATCAAGGACGAGGGAATGGGCGCGCACTTCGTGCCGATCATCCCCGACGAGGCCCGTACCTTCGGCATGGATTCGCTGTTCCCCACGCTGAAGATCTACTCGCCGCACGGCCAGCAGTACACGTCCGTCGACCGCGAATTGATGCTGTCCTATAAGGAATCCGAGACCGGTCAGATCCTGCATGAAGGCATCAACGAGGCCGGGTCGGTCGCGTCCTTCACCGCGGTGGGAACGTCGTACTCCACCCACGACGTCCCGATGATCCCGATCTACATCTTCTACTCGATGTTCGGTTTCCAGCGGACCGGCGACGGCTTCTGGGCCGCGGGAGATCAGATGGCG
Source organism: uncultured Actinomycetes bacterium (assembly GCA_913061025.1). GTDB lineage: Bacteria > Actinomycetota > Actinomycetes > S36-B12 > S36-B12 > S36-B12. Next base: position 2,250 of record CAJXUJ010000052.1, read on the forward strand.
CGCGGGTTTGTTCTCGGCGCCACTGCCGGCCGCACCACATTGAACGGTGAAGGCCTCCAGCACGAAGACGGACACAGCCAACTGCTGGCGAGCACCAACCCCGCGGTTGTGGCGTACGACCCCGCCTTCGGCTACGAACTCGGCCACATCGTGAAGGCCGGTCTACGTCGGATGTACGGGGAGCCGAACCCTGATGCGAAGTACAGCGAGTTTGACTTGCTCGACGAGCATCGCGGTGGGTCGCCGAACGTCTACTACTACCTAACCGTCTACAACGAGCCCTATCCCCAACCGGCCGAGCCGGAGAACTGCGATGTCGAGGGCATTGTCCGCGGCATGCACATGATCAGCGAGGGAACCGGTGACGGCCCTCATGTTCAGCTCCTCGCTAGCGGCGTCGCGGTCAACTGGGCGCTGCGCGCGCAAGAACTTCTCGCTCAGGATTGGGGCGTCGTTGCCGACGTCTGGTCCGTGACGAGTTGGAACACGCTGCGTCGCGACGGTCTGGCCACGGATCGACACAACATGCTCAATCCCGAATCAGAACCTCGGGTGTCGTTCATCACCGAGCGACTCTCGGGTCGACAGGGCCCGGTTGTGGCGGTGTCGGACTGGATGCGCGCCGTGCAAGACCAGATTCGCGAATGGGTTCCACAACCGTTCGTCTCGCTGGGAACCGACGGCTGGGGCCTGTCGGACACCCGAGGTGCGCTGCGCCGACACTTCCTCGTCGACGCCGAATCCATCACGGTCCAAGCGTTGGCGATGCTGGCGCGTTCCGGTGAGATGGATACCGCCTCGGTGACCAAGGCGATCAAGACCTACCAACTCGACGATCCGTCGGCCGCCGAGGCCGGAAACACCGAGGGTTCGGGCTGACCGAAAGGAGTGGGCGTGTCCAACGATCCGCGTCGTTTTCTTCGCTACCTCGAGGCCGAGCGAAACGCCTCGCTGCTGTATCGCGCCCTGGCTGAGACGACCGACGGTGAGCGCCGTGATGCGCTCCTTGAACTCGCCGATGTCGAGGACAAGCACGCCGAGCACTGGATCGAGAAGCTGAATGAATACGGCGTCGAGATTCCACCCGCACCCACCGCTTTAGACGGCGACGACGAACTGCTCGTTCGTCGAGCCCGATCCATGGGTCTGGTGTCGGTGCTGGACACCCTCGAGGAGAACGAGGGCGCCGACGCCGGCATGTACGACGACGAACCCGAAGCGTTGCCGACCATGCCGTCAGACGAACGCGAACATGCCGAGGTGTTCCGCACTCTGAAGGGTGACAAGCCCGAGAAGTTCCCGCATCGAGCCGTGACCCAAAGTGCCGGAGAACCGTGGCACAAGCTCGACAAGTCAGGCTCCATTCGCGCCGCCGTCTTTGGAGTCAGTGACGGACTCGTGTCCAACACGGCGCTCGTGATGGGTTTCGCTGGGGCGAGCTTGGCAGGTGCAATCGATAACTCGGTCGTCCTGTTCGCCGGCCTGGCCGGTCTGCTGGCCGGTGCTTTCTCGATGGCCGCCGGCGAGTACGTCTCCATGGCTAGCCAGCGTGACCTGTTCAAGCGCGAAATCGACCTCGAGCGCCAAGAACTGCTGGAGAAGCCGGATGAGGAGCGGCTTGAACTTGAGCTGATCTATCGCGCGAAGGGGCTTCCGCGTGACCAGGCAAAGGCTGTGGCCGATCGCATCATGGCCGATCCGGACACCGCTCTCGACACCCTGGCTCGCGAGGAGCTCGGGCTCGACCCGGACGAATTGGGATCGGCGTGGAAGGCCGCGCTGTCGAGCTTCATCGCCTTTGCGATCGGCGCGTCCGTCGTTGTCATTCCCTACGCCCTGTTCTCCGGCGTCACCGCTTTCGTCCTCGCCATCGTGCTCGCGGTTGTCGGCATGATCGTGGTCGGTGGCGTGGTTGGCTCACAGTCCGGCCGAGGAATTGTCTTCAGCGCTACCCGGCAGGTGTTGTGGGGTGCTGGCGCGGCCGCCGTGACGTATCTCGTGGGCAGCCTCGTCGGCGTGAACGTTGGCTAGCGAACATCGGTTCGAGAACGTGCTGGCCAACGCGTGAGCACACCGTTCGACACCGCCTTCATCGAGCGACTCACCGCAGCCGCCGGTGATCTGGCGACCGACGCGACGGTTCGCATGGAGGCCACGTACCCCTGGTACCGGCAGCTGTCGGCCGATGAACGATCCTGGGTCGGACTCGTCGCGCAGGCGGGCATCTCCGCGTTCCTGGAATGGGGAGCCGACGCCGACGAAGCACCCCAACTCACGGCGGACGTCTTCGGATCGGCGCCGCGTGAGCTTGCGCGCATCATCTCCCTGGAGCAAACCGTCGCGCTGGTGCGCACGACGATCGAGGTTGTCGAGTCCGCGATCGACGAACTGATCGACGAGCCCGAGCGCTCGGCCGCGCGGGAGGCCACCTTGCGCTACTCGCGCGAGATCGCCTTCTCCGCAGCCGAGGTCTACGCACGCGCAGCCGAAGCTCGCGGTGCTTGGGACGCCAGGCTCGAGGCATTGGTCGTCGATTCGATCCTTCGCGACGAACTCGACCCCTCCGTTGCATCACGCATCTCGGCATTGGGCTGGTCCGACGCTGCTCCCGTCGCCGTGATCGCCGGCTATGCGCCGGTTGCCGACGTCGAAGGCTCGCTGGATGTGCTTCGCCGCGCAGCCCGCAACCACGACCTCACGATGCTCACCGGAATGCACGGCGACTTTCTCGTGGCACTCGTCGGACATTCCAACAGCGACGAGCACGCCGCACGCGCCGCACGCCTGCTCGCACCCCACTTCGGTCCCGGACCAGTGGTGCACGCGAGCCGGGCGCTGGATTTCGACGATGTCGGCGTTGCGGTGCGTGCGGCGACCGCCGCGGTCCGAGCGGCCGCGGGGTGGCCGCAGGCGCCGCGGCCGGTCTCGACCGAAGACCTACTCCCCGAGCGCGCCCTGGCTGGTGACGACACCGCGCGCGACGAACTCGTTGAGGGTGTCTACTCCCCGCTGGCGAGAGAACCACATCTCCTGGGCACCGCCGAGGCATTCTTGGAGCAGAACCCGAGCCTGGAGGGCACCGCTCGACTGCTCTTCGTCCACCCGAACACCGTTCGCTACCGCCTCGGGCGGATAGCGGACATCACGGGGTTCTCCCCCACCGACCCGCGGGGATCGCTCACCCTGCGGGTGGCCCTGATGCTGGGACGAACGCAACCAGCCCACTAGTCTTTGTAGGAATCCTCCAAACCACTTGCCGAGACTTTGGCTAGATGATGGAGGGGACTTTGTAGCCATCCACGGAAGGCTGTGCGCGTGCTGGTAGTCGTTGCGCCCGGACAGGGCGCCCAATCCCCTGGTTTCCTCACCCCCTGGCTCGATGTGCCCGGTGTCCGCGAGCGCCTCGAATGGCTATCGGTGGTCAGCGGCATCGACCTCATCAAGCACGGCACCGAGTCCGACGCGGACACCATCCGTGACACCGCGATCGCCCAGCCCTTGATCGTCGGTTCGGGACTCGTCACCCTGCTCAGCCTGTTCCCGCACCCTTCGACGGCCTACTCGTCCATCGGCGCCGGCGCCGGCCATTCGGTCGGTGAAATCACCGCCGCCGTCGGTGCCGGGGTATTGACCGCCGAGCAGGCGATGATCTTCGTGCGCGAGCGCGGAAAGGCAATGGCCGACGCCGCCGCACGCACGGCCACCGGTATGAGCGCCGTGCTCGGCGGAGAAGCAGACGAGATCGTCGCGAAGTGTGAGGAACTCGGCCTCACTCCGGCAAACATGAACGGTGCCGGCCAAATCGTGATTGCGGGAACCGAAAGCCAGTTGCAGGCTTTTGCCGACAACCCACCCGACGGTTGTCGGGTCCGCCCGCTTGAGGTCGCCGGTGCTTTCCACACCGAACACATGGGTCCTGCGGTGGGATGGCTCGGACGCCTGTCCAACGCTGTCACCACCCACGATCCACGGATCCGGCTGCTGTCGAATGCAGACGGTCGGGTCGTCCACGACGGCCGCGACGTACTCCGTCGCCTGGTGAACCAGGTCAGCAACCCGGTCCGCTGGGACCTGTGCATGGAGACGATGGCGGACCTGGGTGTCACCGCGGTTCTGGAGATCCCGCCGGCCGGAACCCTGACCGGCCTCGCCAAGCGCGCCCTGCCGGGAGTGGAGACGCTCGCGGTCAAGACCCCCGACGATCTCGACGCCGCGTGGGCGATGATTCAAGAACACGGAAGCATCTCCCACCTCGACTCCAACCCGACGTGGCGGATGCTGGTGGCGCCAGGAAAGGGCATCTTCCGTCGCAGTCTGGACGCGGCTCCCGGTGATGAACTCCAGCAATCGGCCACCGTCGGCAGCGTCGACACCCTGCGCGGCTCCACCCCGGTCAACGCGCCGCACGGCGGGATCGTGGTCGAGTGGCTGGTCCAAGACGGCGATCCGGTCTCCCCCGGCCAACCCATCGTTCGCCTTCACCCGGTCGGTGACCATAGCGAGGAGATCTACGCGTGAGCGCACAGATCAAGGCGCCCGAGGGCGCGCCCTTCGCCCGCATCCTCGCCACGGGCAGCTTCCGCCCCGCGCGCGTGGTGACCAACGAGGAAGTCTGCGAGAACATCGATTCCTCTGACGAATGGATCCGCGAGCGCTCGGGCATCACCGAGCGCCGCTGGGCTGGCGACGACGAAACCGTCGCCACGATGTCGGCCGCAGCCGCCGAGAAGGCGCTGGCCGCCGCGGGGATCACTCCTGATCAAATCGACGTCATCCTGATCGCCACCTGCACGCACCCCTACCAGACACCCTCGGCCGCATCCGAAGTCGCAGCGATGATCGGGGCACCCACCGCCGCTGCGATGGATGTCAGTGCCGCCTGCGCGGGTTTCGCCTACGGACTCGCGATGGCCCAGGACATGGTCCGCGGTGGCAGCGCTACCTATGTACTACTCATCGGCGCCGAGAAGCTCAGTGCTTGGACCGACAAGTACGACCGCAGCACTGCGTTCATCTTCGCCGATGGCGCCGGTGCCGTCGTCGTTGGTCCTTCGCAAACGCCAGCGATCAGTCCGGTCGTCTGGGGTGGGGACGGCAACCAACTCCAGGCCATCAACATGACCCAGAACTGGTTGGAATTCAAAGAGAACGGCTTCGATACCTTCCCAGCCATCTCGATGAATGGCCAACAGGTGTTCCGCTGGGCCGTCTCGGAAATGGCCCGCGTGTGCCGGGAATCCCTCGAGGCCGCCGGGATAACCGCCGATGACCTAGACGCTTTCATCCCGCACCAGGCCAATAACCGCATCACCGATGCGCTGATTCGGGCGCTGGGTCTCCCGGAGTCGATCCCGGTTGCCCGCGACATCGTCACCACGGGCAACACCTCCGCGGCATCGATCCCGCTGGCTATGGATCGCATGCTGGCCAGCGGGGAGATTCCCCACGGAGGCAACGCGCTCCTCGTGGGATTCGGTGCTGGCCTGGTCTTCGCGAGCCAAGTGGTGACCCTGCCCTAACCTCACGTACACAACTCCACGAACACAACTTCATAGCCAACCAATTGCACAACGACGACGGACAACCGTCGCCAATCGAAGGGAAATCGAATGAGTCAGCAGGAAGTCCTCGAAGGCTTG
>CAJXUJ010000053.1 GCA_913061025.1 uncultured Actinomycetes bacterium
TCGAACTCATCTTGCGAGATGGTCCCGGCATCGAGCAGTGCCTTGGCTGAGGCAATCTGATCTGCAGGCGAGACGCTTCCCACGGCGCTTTGGATGTACGCCTTCTGCGCTTCATCGGCAGCCGTCGCCTGAGCCTGACGACGCTCGGCCATCGATCCACCGCGGGCGATCAGGTACACGAGCACTGTGATCGGCGGGAACAGCAGCAAAAAGATGATCCAGACGGCCTTGGCTCCGCCACCCATGGTCTTATCACTGAAGAGATCCACCACCACCATGAAGAAGACCATGAAGAACATGATCATGAAGAAGATGATCAACAGCGACCACAACAACTCGCCGAAACCCATGACATACCTTTCGTAGATTGATTCCGAACGTAATGAACAGCGATCCCGCTCACTACCGTGCGACCACGGGTTGACCTTCTACGCTTCCCCTGTGGAGTTCGAGACGTTCACGGTTGCCATTCCGATCAGTGCGAACTTCACCCGCCATGTCGAACTGCAGGCACCTACCGAAGAGGCCGCACTCCTTCTCGCACGTGAACATGCACTCGACACCGGAGTCTTGATGAGTGGGGATCCGTGGATTGCCAAGCGAGAACGTCCGGCTGAGTAATTCGCCCTACCCCGGTTGACAGGTCGGGCACCAGTACAGCTTCCGAGCTCCCATCTCCTCCATGAGCACCTCGTCGCCACACAGGTGACATGGTTGGCCGGCCCGCCGATAGACGTAGACCTCGCCCCCGTGCCGATCCTGGCGCGGACGCCGACCCATGATCTCGGGAAGGTGTTCTGCCCGCACTGTGTCGATGCGTCCCTTTTTCGTTCCTTGGGTCATCAGCACGACAAGGTCGTCCCAGATGGCATCGAATTCGTTTCGGCTGACCTGCTTGCCAGGGCGAAACGGCGAGATGTTCTGACGAAACAGCACCTCGGCTCGATAGATATTCCCCACGCCGGCGAACACACTCTGGTCCATCAGCAGTGCACCAATGGGCGCCTTACTGCGTTCGACCCGGTTCCAGGCCGGAGTCGGGTCGGATTTCCTGATCGGATCCGGACCGATCCGCCCAACGGCGGCCTTCTTTGCCTCGTCATCGAGAAGTTCGCACACGGTGGGGCCACGTAACTCGGCATAACCCTCGTCATCTTGCAGTCTGAGCCGGATCTGACCGCGGGGTTCGGGTGCCGGACCCTTGGCGATTCGCCACTTGCCAAAGAGACCGAGATGCACGTGCACCCAAAGGTCGCCGAAGCCCAAGAACAGGTGCTTGCCCTGCGCCTCGACCTTCTCGAGAACCCGACCATCGATTCGCTTGGCGTCTGCAGCAAAGCGCCCCTGGGGACTATCGACTCGAACCGGACGCGACTTAAAACGGGTGCGCAGCCGCCGCGCCTGGTTGTGGATCGCATGGCCCTCAGGCACTGGTCGACAGTTCCTCTCGCACCGCGGCGACGAACTCATCCACATCGTTCTCGGTGGTGTCCCACGCACACATCCAGCGAACTTCTCCGGTGACCTGATCCCAGGTGTAGAAGTGGAATCTCTCCTGCAGGCGCGCGGTGACATCCGCCGGCAGGATCGCGAAAACTGCGTTCGCATCGACCGACTGGGTGATCGTCACACCCGGAAGAGCGGCAACCCCATCGCGGAGCCGCCGCGCCATCGCGTTGGCGTGCTCGGCACTTTTCAACCAGAGATCATCAGTAAGGAGAGCGACGAACTGAGCGCTGAGGAAACGCATCTTGCTCGCGAGTTGCATTGAGGTCTTGCGAAGGAAATCCACACCCTGAACCCGACTCGGATTCAGCACAACCACCGACTCCGCGAGCATCGCGCCGTTCTTGGTAAGCCCGAAGGACAACAGATCAACGCCGGCATCCGCGGTGAAGGCCCGGAGGGGAACCCCGAGCGACGCCGCTGCGTTAGACAGGCGCGCGCCGTCCATATGCAGAGCGAGTCCGTTGGCGTGCGCCACCTCCGCGAGAGCCGCCACCTCGTCCGGCGTGTAGACCGTGCCCATCTCGCTCGATTGCGTGATGCTCACCGCTCCCGGCTGGGCGCGGTGCACGAACTCCATGTCGAAGCACTGACCCTGAACGTCGGCTGGCCGGAGCTTTCCGTCCTTTGTCGGAACCGTCCACAGCTTGATGCCCGCGACCGACTCCGGTGCGCCGCCTTCGTCTGCGTGGATATGCGCGGTTGCCGAGCAGATGACCGACTGCCACCGTGCTGTTGCTGACTGCAACGCCACGACGTTGGCTCCCGTGCCGTTGAACACGGGAAGAAACTGAGCCTGCTCCCCGAGCAGGTCACGGACCATGTCCGTGGCCTTGGCCGTGACGTTGTCATCGCCGTAGGCCGATTGATGGCCGACGTTGACCGCCGCGATCGCATCGAGAACCTCAGGATGGACGCCGGCGTAGTTGTCACTTGCGAAGCCGCGCCACGGCTCCTCGAGGGGCTTGTCGATCATGGCCGGGAGTATTCCTTAGTCGAACTGCGGCTCGACGTCCCTCGTTCGCTTGATCTCGTAGAAGCCAGGTGTCTGGACCATGGCCACGAAGGCATCCCACAGGAGCGCTGCGTCCTCGCCCAGCGGCGCCGGTGTGATGATCGGACCGAAGAGACCGACCTCCTGGCCGTCCCGGTTCGGGATGGCCACGATCGGCGTTCCGGCGTCCGGACCGACCAGCCTTGCTCCCTCGTCGTGGCTCGCGCGAAGCGCCTCATCCAGGCTCGAATCACCAGCCGCTTCGGCAATCGACGCGGGCAAACCAACCTCCGCGACCGATTCCTCGATCACTTTCGCGAAATCCGTTCGACTCTGCAGATGTAGTCGCGTTCCGAGAGCGGTGTAGAGCTCTCCCACGATCTCCGGGCGCTCAGCCGAGAACTGCTGCTCGGCCGCGATGCAGACCCGCACCGGACCCCAGGCAGCAGCCATCGCCTCCGCGTACTGAGGCGGAATCTCGTTGCCCTCGTTCAAGATGGCGAGGCTCATCACCTTCCAGGTGACGGTGACATCGCGCATGCCGATGACCTCATGCATCCACCTCGAGGTAATCCACGCCCACGGACACATCGGGTCGAACCAGAAACGAGCTTCCATGCGAGCCAACGTAGTGCACGAGGCGAGCACGGCATCTTGATGAAAGGATCAGGGCATGACTTCCGCTGCCGCGAACGCTGCTACCAACACTGCCAAGAACGAGAACATCACCCGCGCCGAGGCCAACGAGCGCAGCCGACTGATCGACGTCGACTCCTACGCGGTCGATCTCGACCTCACCGGTTCGGGTGCCACCTTCCGCAGCACCACCACCTGCATATTCGAGAGCAGCGAACCCGGAGCCTCCACCTGGATCGACCTCATCGCCACCAGCGTGGAGTCGGTCACGCTCAACGGACGTGAGCTCGATCCCAGCGAGGTCGTCCACGGCGCCCGCATTTCGCTTCCCGACCTCGCCCGGGACAACACCGTGACGGTCGTCGCGAACTGCACCTACATGAATACCGGCGAGGGGCTTCACCGATTCGTCGATCCGGTGGACAACGAGACCTACCTCTACACGCAGTTCGAGTCTGCGGATGCCCGACGGATGTACGCCTGCTTCGAGCAGCCCGACCTCAAGGCAACCTTCCGGTTGACGGTGACGGCTCCGGACCACTGGCAGGTCATCAGCAACGCGCCGACACCCGATCCGGTGCCGGCGGGGAAGGGTGCAGCGACGTGGAGTTTTGAACCCGCCCCTCGTATGTCCACCTACATCACGGCATTGGTTGCCGGCCCGTACTCCGTAGTGCGTGATGAATACGTCGGACCGAACGGGACCTATCCGCTAGGCGTCTACTGCCGCGCATCTCTGGCCGAGTACCTCGACAGCGATGACATCTTCGAACTGACGAAACAAGGTTTTGCGTTCTTCGAGGAGCAGTTCGGGGTTCCTTACGCCTTCACCAAGTACGACCAACTCTTCGTACCCGAGTTCAACGCCGGAGCGATGGAGAACGCCGGGTGCGTCACCTTCCTGGAGGACTTCGTCTTCCGGTCCCGAGTCACCCAGGCCGCTTATGAGCAACGCGCGAACACGATCCTGCACGAGATGGCGCATATGTGGTTCGGCGATCTCGTCACGATGAAGTGGTGGGACGACCTCTGGCTCAACGAATCATTCGCCGAGTGGGCGTCGCACCACGCGAATGTGCACGCCACTCGATTCCCCGAGGCCTGGACCACCTTCGCGAATCTGCGTAAGGCGTGGGCCTATCGACAGGATCAACTTCCGTCCACCCACCCGATCGCCGCGGACATGGTCGACCTGGATGCCGTGCGAGTGAACTTCGATGGCATCACCTACGCCAAGGGCGCCTCGGCCCTGCGGCAGTTGGTCGCGTGGGTCGGTGAACCCGAGTTCCTTGCGGGCCTGCACGAGTACTTCACCAAGCACGCCTGGGGCAATACCGAACTGTCGGATCTACTGACCGAGCTCGAAGCGACGAGCGGCCGCGACCTGTCCGAGTGGACGCGCGAGTGGTTGCAGACCAGCGGGGTCAATCTGCTGCGTCCCGTCGTAGAGATCAACGACGACAGCACCTACGCCTCGGTGAGCATCGAGCAGGAACCGCCCTCTGCGCCCGAGGGCATCGCGCCCACGCTGCGGTCTCATCGGGTGGGCATCGGGCTCTACGACGTCACCGGAGACGCACTCGAACTCCGGGAGCGGATCGAGGTCGACGTCACCGGATCCACGACCGAGATCCCAGCGCTCGCGGGCAAGCCACGCGCCGATCTCCTACTGCTCAACGACGGCGACCTCACCTTCGCGAAGGTTCGACTCGATGACGATTCCTGGGCCACGGCCACCTCGCACCTCGGTGGCCTGACGGACTCCCTCGCACGGGCCGTCATCTGGGGCGCAGCATGGGACATGACGCGGGACGCCGAGGTCTCTACAGGCGACTTCGTCCAACTCGTACTCGCGGGACTCGAAGCCGAAACGGATATCGGTGTCGTCCAGGGGGTCCTTCGTCAAGCACGGATGGCGATCGACCAGTTCGCAGCGGACAACCATCGGACCGAGTACCTCATCCGGTTCGCCGAGCGCACCCTCGACCTGGCCCGATCGGCCGAGGCCGGCAGCGATCGACAACTGGCGTTCGCCCGATCCTTCGCCGGATCCGCGACAACCACTGAGCATTTGTCCATCGTGGAAGACCTACTCGATGGCACCACCACATGGGATGGCTTAGTCATCGACACGGATCTTCGCTGGTTCCTGCTGTTCCAGTTGGTCTCCGCCGGGGCACGCGGCGCGGAGGCTATCGATGCCGAACTCGCACGCGATGACACAGCCACCGGACGCCGCCAGGCAGCGATGGCCCGCGCATCGATTCCCACGAGCGAGGCGAAGGACTGGGCCTGGCAGGAGATATTTGAGAACACCGAACTTCCGAACGCCATGCTGGAAGCGACGATCGGGGGCTTCTTGGATCGCGACCATTGCGATCTCACCGACCCGTTCATCGAGCGCTATTTCGCTGCGCTGCCGGACGTGTGGGCTGATCGAACGATGGAAATCGCCCAATCCATCACGATGGGGCTGTTCCCCGCGTTCTCGGTGGGCGAGGACGTCGTCGCACGGGCCGATGCCTTCTTGGCGAGCGAACCGAGCCCGGCCCTAGCCCGCCTGGTGTCGGAAGGCCGTGACGGCCTGCTCCGCGCGAGTCGTGCCCGCGAGCGTGACGCGCAGAACTAGCGGCTACGCAGGCTCGTCGAGATGGAGCGTGCGTGGCGCCCGGGCATGCTCGGCGAGCATCATCACCGAATCGCGGATTCCTGCGACGAGTTGATCGGCCTGGAGACTTGACCGCAGTGACAGCAGGGCGAACTCGCACGCTCGGTCATCAAGAGTGCGACGCACTCGAGCACCCGTGACGATGTCCATGGTCCGGAGCTTTGGATCAATCGCCAGCAGGACCCCGGAGTCCGGATCGTGCAGGCCCGCGTGCATGGCAATCGCCGACTCGCGTCCGTTCTCGAGATCTCCCACGAAGACCGCAAATTCGTAGCCGCATATGTCGCGGGCTACCCCGACTACCTTCTCGATATCCGCGCGTGACGAGGCGTTCAACACCATGACCTCACCAGTTTCCATGAGCACCTCCGGTCATGCTCGCACGTGCCGTGGTCGGCAGGGCTGCCGGATTAGGGGTTGCGGGAGCGCTGGTAATCAGCGCCGAACCCGGGGTGATGTCCTCCGCGGTCTCCGAGCCGTACTTGCCGCGCGGAACCATCACGAAGATCGCGATGATCGCGGCGAGGCCTACGGGAATGCCGACGAAGAGTCCGAGGGCGACGAGGGGATCCATGACTCCCAGCCTATTGCTGGGTTGCGTCGATGATGCGTCGGGCAAGGTCCCCGGGTGAACGCAGAAAGTCATCGAGCAGCACGGGCGTCCCGTCGGCACGCGCTATGGGCATGCACCAGTTCGGATACTCGCGGTCGGTCCCCGGTTGGTTTTGCGCACGCTCATCACCCACCAGGTCGGGGGCCGCAACACCCACGAGCATGCACGCCGATCCGCTGACCGCTCGATGCATCGCGACCACCATCTCCGCACGACCCTCGGCGGTATCGAGGTTGGCTTCATACGAAAGCAATTCGCGATCACGAAGCAGCTGAGCCCATTCCGACCGCTCGCTCTCAGCCGCGTCGTACTCCTCCTTCGCGGAGCCGGCTAACAAACCGAGTTCATCGCGCAAGCGCACATGCTCACCGCGCAAGTAACCCGCGGTGGGTGGAAGATCGTGAACGGTCACGCTCGCGAGGGCACGACGACGCCAGTGCTCGGGCGGTACGGCCGCGCTGAAACGTTCGAACCACGAAATCACCGTGCCCAAGATTCCGCGCCGCGCAAGTTCTTCTTGCACCCACGGTTCCACGGTTCCGAGGTCCTCACCGATGACGATCGCACCAGCCCGATGAGCCTCAAGACAGGTGATCGCGAGCATCGCATCGTGGTCGAAGCCGACGTACGTACCTTGCGTGGCTGCCATTCCCTCGGGAATCCACCACATCCGGAACAGTCCCAGGATGTGATCGATGCGCACCCCACCTGCTCCGTGCAGCGCAGCGCGGAGCACATCGCGGAATGGCGCAAAGGCAGCGTCCGCCAAGGCATCGGGACGCCAGGGGGGCTGATCCCAGTTCTGACCCTGCTGGTTGTACATATCCGGTGGCGCGCCAACCCCCACACCGTTCGCCATTACCTTGGCCAGCGCCCATGCATCCGCGCCGCCCGGATGCACACCCACCGCGAGGTCGGTGATGACTCCGATCGCCATTCCCGCGGCGCGGATTTCCCGCTGCGCGGAAACGAGCTGCTCGGCCACCACCCACTGGAGCCAACAGTGAAAGTCAACGGATGTGGCATGAGCCTGTACAAACTCGCTCACTTCCGAACTAGAGGCGTCACGAAACTCCAGGGGCCAATGCCGGTAGTCGGTTCCGTATTCCTCGGCCAACACACACCACGTCGCAAACGTCCGCACCTCCAGATCCATCGCGAATTCCTCGTAGGAGCGTTGCCGCTCCGACGAGCGAGGAACCTTGAAAATCAACTCGAGAGCCTCACGCATGGATTTCCATGAACGCTCTCGATCCACGCGCGCATCGGCGGAATCGAAAGGCGGCCAACTCTTCTGACGCAACTCCTCGACCCGCGCCCGCTGGTCTTCGGACAAGGAGGCAACCTCGTCGATGTCCTCTATGCGGATCATCAGCGGGG
>CAJXUJ010000054.1 GCA_913061025.1 uncultured Actinomycetes bacterium
CGTCCTCGCGAACTACGGGACGCTTCTTGGCCGCCTTCGCAACGCTCTTCTTGGGAGCTTTCTTGGCTTCCTTCTTGACCGCCTTCTTCGCCGGAGCCGCCTTCTTCGTCGCCTTCTTGGCGGGAGCCGCCTTCTTCGTCGCCTTCTTGGCTGCCTTCTTCGCGGGAGCAGCCTTCTTCACAGCTTTCTTCGCGGGAGCGGCCTTCTTGGCTTCCTTCTTGACCGCCTTCTTGGCTTCCTTCTTGACCGCCTTCTTGGCCGGCGCGGCCTTCTTCACGGCTTTCTTGGCTGCCTTCTTCGCCGGAGCCGCCTTCTTCACAGCCTTCTTGGCTGCCTTCTTCGCGGGAGCAGCCTTCTTGACCGCCTTCTTGGCCGCCTTCTTGGCCGGAGCTGCCTTCTTCGTGGCTGCCATGGCCACCCCCTCGTCTCATTTCAGCCGCATCGACACGTCACCAAGGCGGCGTGCAGGAATGGTAGGGGTGGACCACGAGTCACGGGTCACCGGCACGCCGACCCCCACGACTATCCTCCCCATTCGGACAGGAGGCGCCATGTACAAGGCCGTGCCCGCGCAGATCGATCTGCCGGCCATGGAGCACGAGATTCTCGATCTGTGGGATCGAGAGTCGGTTTTCGCTCAATCGGTGGCCCGCGCTGAGGGTCGCCCCCTGTGGACCTTCTATGAGGGTCCCCCCACGGCCAACGGGACACCGGGCGCGCACCACGTCGAGGCGCGAGTCTTCAAAGACATCTTCCCCCGCTACCGCACGATGAAGGGCTACTTCGTCCCCCGCCAGGCGGGGTGGGACTGCCACGGCCTTCCGGTGGAACTAGCGGTGGAACGCGAACTCGGCTTCAGCGGCAAGCAAGACATCGAGGACTACGGGATCGCCGAGTTCAACGCCAAGTGCCGCGAGTCGGTCCTGCGCCACGTTGACGAATTCACCCAGATGAGTAAGCGAATGGCCTTTTGGGTGGATACCGACTCGGCCTACTGGACGATGGATCCGGACTACGTCCAGAGCGTCTGGTGGTCACTGAAGACGATCTTCGACAAAGGGCTTCTTGTCCAGGACCACCGCGTGGCCCCGTACTGCCCGCGCTGCGGGACCGGCCTTAGCGACCACGAACTCGCGCAGGGCTACGAGACGGTGGTCGACCCATCGGTCTATGTCCGCTTTCCCCTCGTCGATGGCCCCGTGCACGCCGAATACCCGTCCGCACAACTCCTCGTCTGGACCACCACTCCGTGGACATTGGTCTCCAACACCGCCGTGGCGGTCCGACCCGATGCCACATACGCCGTGGTTCGAACTCCGGACAACGAGGAACTGGTGGTTGCCGAGGAGCTTCTCTCCCATGTCTTCGGAGACACCGAGGTCGAAGTCCTGACGACCTTCCCGGGATCGACGCTCGAGCGCTCGGGCTACCAACGGCCGTTCGATCTGGTGGATATCCCCGATGCCCACTACGTGATCCTTGCCGACTACGTCACCACCGACGACGGCACCGGGCTGGTTCACCAGGCCCCCGCATTCGGTGCTGACGACCTCATCAGCTGCCGGCGTTACGGTCTCCCGGTCATCAATCCTGTGCGACCGAATGGAGACTTCGACGACGATGTCCCCCTCGTTGGCGGCCTGTTCTTTAAGAAGGCCGACGAGACACTCACCGCGGACCTCACCGAACGAGGCCTACTGTTCCGACGCGATCCGTACGAGCACTCGTATCCGCACTGCTGGCGTTGCCATACGCCACTTCTGTACTACGCACAGCCGTCCTGGTACATCAAGACGACGGAGAAGAAGGACGAACTCCTCGCCCAGAACGAGGGCACGAATTGGTATCCGCCCACCATCAAGTGGGGTCGCTACGGCGACTGGCTCACCAACAACGTCGACTGGGCGCTGTCTCGCAACCGGTATTGGGGCACGCCGCTGCCCATCTGGCGCTGCGACGACGGACACCTGACCGCGGTCGGTTCACTTCGCGAACTCTCCGAACTTGCCGGGCGCGACGTCAGCGAAGTGGACCCGCACCGGCCTTACGTCGACGACATCGAGATCTCCTGCCCGGAGTGCGGATCCCAGGCACGGCGCGTACCGGAGGTGATCGACTGCTGGTACGACTCCGGTGCGATGCCGTTCGCGGCCCTGGGCTACCCGCATCACAACACCGAGGCCTTCGAGGGCCAGTACCCCGCCGACTTCATCTGCGAGGCGATCGATCAAACACGCGGCTGGTTCTACTCACTTATGGCGGTTGGAACGCTTGTCTTCGACAAGTCCTCGTACAAGAACGTGGTGTGCTTGGGCCACATTCTCGATGAGGACGGCCGCAAGATGAGCAAGCATCTCGGCAACGTCCTCGAGCCGATTCCCCTGATGGACGAGCATGGGGCAGACGCAGTCCGATGGTTCATGCTCGCGTCCGGCTCCCCGTGGCAGGCCCGACGCGTGGGCCATGCGGCGATCGCCGACGTTGTCCGGCGAACACTGCTCACCTACTGGAACACCGTCTCCTTCCAGTCTCTCTACGCACGAACGGCAGAGTGGCAACCCAGCGATGGCGCACCAGAACCCAGGGATCGCCCGATCATCGATCGTTGGGTGCTCTCCGAGGCAAACAGAGTGGCGCGCGATGTCGATGACGCCCTCGAGAATTTCGATACCCAGCGCGGCGGACGCATCCTCGCCGAGTTCGTCGATGACCTGTCGAACTGGTACGTCCGCCGATCCCGTCGGCGGTTCTGGGACGGAGACCCGGCAGCACTGGCGACTCTCAACGAAGCCCTGCGCATCACCACGCTGTGCCTGGCTCCCTACACGCCGTTCATCGCCGAGCGGGTGTGGCAGGACCTCTTCCGTGCGACCGATGCGGATGCGCCGACGTCGGTTCACCTCGCGGCATGGCCCACGCCCGACGAGTCCGAGATCAATGATGACCTCGCTGCCCAGATGGCCTTGGTTCGCCGGATCGTGGAACTCGGTCGGGCCGCACGCGCGAGTAGCAGCGTGCGGACCCGCCAGCCTCTGTCGCGCGCACTTGTTTCGGCACCGGGTTGGTCCGAACTTCCCGCCGAACTCGTCGCCGAAGTTGCAGACGAACTCAATGTTCGCGCAATGGAGTCGCTCGGCGGAGCGGATGACCTCGTGGACGTGGCAGTTAAGCCGAACTTCCGGGAATTGGGCAAACGCTTCGCCAAGCAGACTCCAGTAGTCGCACAAGCAATCACCGACACCGACCCGAGTGAACTCGTAGCCGAACTCCGCGCATCCGGCAACTACCGCCTCACCGTCGACGGCGAGGTCGTTGACATTCACGGCGACGACGTCATCGTGACCGAGACTCCACGGGAGGGCTGGACGGTGGCCAGTGACGCCGAAGAATCCGTCGCCATCGACCTGCACATCGACGACGACCTCAGGCGAGCGGGTCTGGCTCGCGAGTTGATCCGCGCGGTTCAAGAGACCCGCAAGTCCTCAGGCTTCGACATCACCGATCGCATCGAACTCACGTGGGACTCCGACGATGACGACATCGCAGCAGTCTTCAACGAACACGGCGAATCGATCGCTGGCGAGGTCCTAGCGGTGAAAACCGAACGCTCTGACTCGCAGACAGGCGGGGAATACGTTCAGACCGAACTACCCGTGAATCTTGCTATCCGAAGAGCAGCGGACCTCTAGTCGCTTTTCGGCTCAAGGTCGAGTTCTTCCACCAGGGCGATCTGCTTTTCGAGCATGTCTCGAACTCTGTCTCGAACAGCGACAAGTTCCGCAAGCTCCGGGGCCGGCACCGCAGCAACGATCGGGGTCTCGGCCGTGGTCTCGACGTCGTCGCTCTCGGACTTCACGACCACGTTGGGCTCGGTATTCGGATCGTCCTGCTGGGGAACAGGCGTGATGAGCGTGTCGCGTTGGTCGGTCTCTTCGACATCGCGAGCCCGCACAACCTCATCCAGTTCTTTCTGGGACGCGGCAAGACGGGTCTGCAACTGCTGAACCTGGGAACGCAACGCGTCTGCTTCGTCTCCGAGACGCTGGTTTTGACTCGAATACTCTGCGATCGCAGCCTCGACGCTGTCGAGGAATGCATCGACCTCACCCATCTTGTAGCCAGCCCGCACCCGGGTAGTTCCGAAGCGGACGTCACGCACCTCTTGCGGAGTCAAAGTCACGTTTTCGACCCTAGAGCAAGACGACGAAATTGATGAGCAACTGAACGCCCAGGATCAAGACCAGGAACGCCAAGTCGAGGGACACACTGCCAAGACGGAGAGGTGGAATCACCTTGCGGAGAGCACGCAACGGAGGATCCGTGATCGTGTAGACGAACTCGGCGATCAGCAGCAGCGGACCACGTGGTTCCCACGAGCGAGCGAAGATTTGAACGAAGTCCAGGACGAGACGCGCGATGAGAACGAGCCAGTACAGCCACAGGACTGTTCCCAAAATCTGGCCGATGATGCTCACCGCTGTAACACTCCCCTAGAACGCTGCTCAGCTTTGATTGAAGAACCCGTCTTCTGCGATTTGAGCACGCGCCTGATCACCCAGATCGACATTCGCAGGCGACAGCAGGAACACCTTGCCGGTAATCCGCTCGATGGTGCCGTGCAAACCGAACACCAGACCCGCGGCGAAGTCGATGATCCGCTTGGCGTCCATTTCGTCCATGTCCCCGAGGTTCATGATCACCGGCACGCCCGAGCGGAATTCTTCCCCGATCCGGCGAGCATCGTTGTAGGAACGCGGGTGAATGGTCTCGATCCGGCTCAGGTCTCCGAATGAGGGAGCGCGCGTGGGTGCCGGCGCCACGGGCGCCCGCTCGGCCATCGAGTCAGGCCGAATCGTCCGGACAGAGCGAGGCTCGTTGATCGGACGCACACTTCGCACCGCGTAGCGATCGTCCTCTTCTTCTTCCTCGTACCGATCTCGGAATCCCCGACGAGAGGTCCGCTCCTTTTTGGAGTTGCGGGCTGGTTCTTCGTAGTCGTCGTACTCGTCGTAGTCGTCGTAACCCGGGTCCTCGACCAGCCCGAGGTACACAGCCATCTTGCGCATCGCGCCAGCCATCGTGTACCTCCCTAGGACGTCAAACTTCGGACACCAAGCACGCGCGGACCCACCACGGACCGCCGCGATGTGTATGACGCTACTGCACCCGGGGGCGTTCCCCGAGTATCGCGCCCCCTACCCGGACCTGTGTCGCTCCGTGAGAGATGGCCGCCTCAAGGTCGTGACTCATCCCGGCCGAAATCGTCCGGGCCGTTGGCCATGTCCCCTGGATTCGATCGGCCACCTCGCGCAACCGAGCAAAGGCGGCAGCCGGGTCGACGCCTGTGTCGGGATGCGGTGCCACGGCCATGACCCCTGCCAGCCGCAGTGTCTGGGTCGACGCGATTTTCTCGGCCAACTCCATTGCGCCATCTGGTGCCACACCACCCCTGCCCTGCTCCGGGAACGGATCGAGGTTCACCTGGACCAGGACGTCGAGCGGTCCTCGTCCGCGACGGGTCACGGCAGAGTCGAGTGCGTCCGCGAGTTCGAGGCGGTCGACCGACTCGACGACATCTGCCCAGCCAGCAACTGATGCCGCCTTATTGCGCTGCAACCTTCCGATCATGTGCCACCGAACGTTCACATCGGGCAGTTCAGCGACCTTGGCCTTGGCTTCTTGGTCCCGGTTCTCCCCGACGTCTCGCACGCCCAACTCGGCCAGCAGACCGACATCGCTCGCAGGGAAAGTCTTGGTCACCACAACCAACGAGACCGGGTCGGTGTCACCGTTACGCCCATCCTCGCGACGGGCCCGTTCGATGCGCTCGAGAACCGTAGTCAGGCGCTCTTTGAGTTCACTGCGTCGTTCATTGCGCCGCTCAGCGTCCACGACCGTCTCCCTCGAAATCACTGCCGATGACCACGGCCAAAGCATGGCGTCCCGTGCGACCCTCGGTTTCCGGATCGAGCGATGCCCGCCGATAGCTGAACCACGAGGCCGATTCGAAGGTGCACCCAGCGACGGCGTTCACGCTCACTCCTAATTCGATCAGGCGCTGTTGCGCCCCGGCATGCACGTCCAGACCCGGCATTGCGTCGTCGTCCACGGCCTCAACCCCAACCCCAGCCCCAAGTGCTGCGTCCGCGACACCCGGGGAACACGCATGACGAACTGCCCGTCGACGCTCAGGATCAACGCGGTAGCAGCGACCACAGATAGCCGGTCCGAGGACCGCACTGACGTCCAGCCCACCTGCATCGCGCATCTCCTGGACAACCGCACCGATCACGTCTTCGACGAGACCCCTCCAGCCGCAGTGCGCAACACCCACGATCGGTCCGCCATCCGCCGTTGGTGCGTGCAATCCGATCACCGCGCAGTCGGCTCCCAGGGCAACGAGCCCCAGCCCCGGCTTCGTGGTGATGAGGGCATCAACACCCGGGTAACTGCCGGATTCAACAACGTTCGCAACCGAGCTGCCGTGCACGGCCTGGATAAACGCCAGACCGCGGGTAGCACCGAGTTCGCGTTGCAGCGCCGCTCGATTGGTTGCCACCGCCGCCGGGTCGTCATCGACGTGGTCGGCCATGTTGCCGCGGGCGAAGGCACCCAAACTAGAGCCCAGCTCCGCTGTGCTCAGCAGATACCGCGATCCGTCCTCGATTCCGTTCGACGTCCAACTCCCACCGAGAGTCCGTAGGTCGGGGAAGCCCCTACCGGCGCTCGGCTGATCAGACACCCGCTACCTCAGGAAGTCGGGAACGTCCAAGTCATCGTCGGAGTCGGCGAAGACCATGGCCTTCGGCTGTTGCACCGTCGGGATGTCTCCGGTGGCGTCGGTGGCCTTGGCCGGAGCTGTCACCTTCCGCACCGGCGGCTCTCCACCCTCGAAGCCGGCCGCGATCACCGTGACGCGAACCTCGTCGCCGAGGGTGTCGTCGATGACTGCGCCGAAGATGATGTTCGCCTCGGGGTGAGCGGCATCACTAACCAGGCGGGCGGCTTCATTGATCTCGAATAGACCAAGGTCGCTTCCACCGGACACCGACAGCAGTACACCGTGGGCTCCGTCAATACCGGCTTCGAGCAAGGGGCTTGAGATCGCCTTTTCCGCGGCTTGCATAGCTCGGTCCTCGCCCCGAGCCGACCCGATGCCCATGAGCGCCGAGCCAGCGGCGTGCATGACGCTCTTGACGTCGGCGAAGTCCAGGTTGATGAGTCCGGGAGTGGTGATGAGGTCGGTGATCCCCGACACACCCTGGAGCAGAACATGGTCCGCCTGTCGGAAGGCGTCGATGACGCTGATCTCCCGATCCGCGAGGGACAGCAGGCGGTCGTTCGGGATGACGATCAAGGTGTCGACCTCTGCTCGCAGATCCTCGACGCCCTGGTCAGCCTGAACCTGACGGCGGCGGCCTTCGAAGCCAAACGGACGTGTCACAACGCCGATCGTCAGCGCTCCCAGGGAACGCGCGACCTTAGCGATGACGGGTGCGCCGCCAGTTCCGGTTCCACCGCCCTCGCCCGCGGTGACAAAGACCATGTCGGCGCCTTGCAGCACCTCTTCGATCTCCTCGATGTGGTCTTCGGCTGCCTTGCGTCCCACTTCTGGGTTCGCACCGGCACCGAGTCCACGGGTCAATTCCCGGCCGATGTCGAGCTTCACATCGGCATCGCTCATCAGCAGGGCTTGCGCGTCGGTGTTGATGGCGATGAACTCAACGCCCTTCAAACCAACCTCGATCATGCGGTTGACCGCATTCACGCCACCGCCGCCAATGCCGACGACCT
>CAJXUJ010000055.1 GCA_913061025.1 uncultured Actinomycetes bacterium
CGAGTTCAGCCGCGAGAGCGTAGGCGAGCTCGGGCTCGAAGCCTGCGCGATCGGCAGGCTCGTCGGTGAGGAAGTACGGCTGCGCCGGTGCCGCCCCGGTCGTGAATGTCAACGCACCCGGTTCGACCGTTGTGAGATTGGGTTTGGAGCAGGGATCCAAGATGACGAGTTCGGTTTCTGCGTCGTCGTCGTTCGGAACTACCGAGCCCGCAGCATCATCTCCGTCGGAAGCAGCACAACCACTGACGAGGAGACCACCGAGAGCGAGCGCGGCCAATTGACGCACGTGATTACTCACCACCGCGTGGCAGCGACGCGTGGATCTCCTGGCACTCCGGGCAGATGGGAAACTTTGAGGGATCTCGTCCGGGGGTCCACTTCTTGCCACACAGGGCGGTGACCGGCTTTCCGGTGACCGCGCTCTCGACGATCTTGTCTTTCTCGACGTAGTGCGCGAACCGCTCGTGATCGCCGTCGTCGGTCGACGACGTGCGCTCTTCAAGCAGCGTGCCGCCGCTGGGCGATTCCAAAGGCGTGGTGTCGGCCATTCGGCGAGTGTACGTGGCCGACGCCGACCACTCCAGCGCCAAGACGCGCGGTTGCAGAAGACCACCGGTGACCAGAAGATTCGGATATGTCCATTCCGACTGAGTTCGTCGACCCCGTTCCCGCCAATGTCACCGACCCCGATCTCGACTACCCCGCCAACGCCTTCGCGTTCCGGTACGTCCTGCCCACCCTGTTGGCGGCTCCCGGGAGAGACTTCCTCGAGATCGGAACGGGCAGCGGTGCCGCGATCGAGACATTCACCCAGGCCGGCTTTTCGATGCTCGGTTTCGACAACAACGACGACGCAGTCGACGCCACCCGCACAAAGGCGAGCGAACTAGACCTGGACCCATCGGCCTTCGATTCCGGGGATCTCCGCGATCCGGCGTCCTACGTCTCCATCTCAGAGAGGGGACCGTTCGACGGCATCGTGGCCATGGGCGTCCTACCTCACATTCACGACAAGCAAGCGGCGATTGCGAACCTCTACGACCTCACTGCACCGGGGGGTCGAGTGTTCATCGAGTTCCGTAACTCACTGTTCGCGCTCACGACCTTCAACCGATTCACCCACGCATTGGTGATGAACGATCTACTGCCCGAGGTACCGGCCGACGTTCGGCGCATCATCGATACCGAACTCGGCGCGCGACTACACATGGACGTTCCCGGCTCAGCCGCACGGATGGCCGAGGCAGGCCAGGACATCCTGGAGCCGTTCGACAACCCGCTCACCACGCCCGATCTCTTCGAGGCCGCCGGGTTCACCGACGTGTCGGTGCACTACTTCCACTTCCACGCCGGTATGCCGTACCTGCAAAGCCAGGATCCGGCGGCATTCCGAGCCGCTGACATCGCGCTGGAGGATGCCGCGTTCCGAGCCGCCTTCGAGGAGGCCGCCCACGAAAGCGGGTCGGACGATGTCACCTGGCGGGGAATGTTCCTGGCATCGGCGTTCTTGGTCGAGGCACGCCGGCCCTAGTTCCCCGGCCAACCACACCCCCGCTGCAGCCATAGAACTTGATACCCCCTAGGGTATGTGCATGGCAACACAAGAACTGACTGAGCAGACCTTCGCCGATACCGTCGGCGGCAACGACATCGTCCTCGTGGACTTCTGGGCCTCCTGGTGCGGCCCCTGCCGGACCTTCGCGCCGGTGTACGAGACCGTTTCCGAAGCCAACCCGGACATCGTCTTCGCCAAGGTAGACACAGAGGCCGAGCAGGGTCTTGCCGGGTACTTCCAGATCAGTTCGATCCCGACGCTGATGGCGATCCGCGACGGCGTCGTCCTGTACTCCCAGGCCGGTGCGCTGCCCCAACCGGCGCTGGAAAACCTGGTTCAGGCGGTCCGTGACGTGGACATGGAGGACGTCCGCAAGAAGCTCGCCGAGGAATCAACGCCCGACTCCGAGTAGACGCAGGACCTGCTCCCCCAGGATCGGGACTTTCGTCCATTCGTCGAGGCCTCTTCTACGCCTACCGTTGTTTCAGAGCACGACTGAGTCAGAGCACGACGCAGTCGGGTGCACGACTCACGGGAGGACGACATGCCACAGCAACCGCTCGCTCAAGTGCCTGACGACGCCACATGGTTCTGGCAGGAGCAGGGGGCCTGCCGGCGCGTCGACCCGACGATCTTCTTCCATCCACAAAACGAGCGGGGCCTATCGCGCATTCGGCGTGACCGCACCGCCAAAGCGGTGTGTGCATCGTGCCCCGTCCGACTCGAGTGCGCCGACTACGCGATTCGCGCCCGTGAACCGTACGGAGTTTGGGGCGGCCTGAGCGAAGAGGACCGCGAACGCATCTATCGCCGCCTCGATTCGCGGCACTACCCGCGGGAGAAGGGTGATGGTCTTCGTGCGGCCGGGGCCGATGTCGATACCGCTATTTCTCCACGGGCGCTCGGCATCACCGCATAGTGGCTCGCCGCTAGGGTTCGGTGGGTGACGGACACGATCGACCTGCGTGGACGAGACTTCCTCGCCGAGAAGGATTTCTCCGCCGAGGAGTTGACGTACCTCCTCGAACTCGCTGCGCAACTCAAGCACGAACGTGCATCGGGCAGCGAAATCCAGCGCCTCGCCGGCCGCGGCATCGCATTGATCTTCGAGAAGACGTCCACGCGAACCCGCATCTCCTTCGAAGCCGCTATCGCCCACCAGGGTGGCTTCAGTACGGTCCTCGATCCTGCGTCCAGTCAGATCGGCCACAAGGAATCCATCGCGGACACTGCGCGGGTACTCGCTCGCGTCTACGACGGCATCGAATATCGCGGTGCCGAGCACAGCACCGTCGAGCAACTCGCTGAGTACGCAGGCGTCCCGGTCTTTAACGGACTTACCGATACCTGGCATCCCACCCAGATGCTTGCCGACTTCCTCACCATGCACGAGCACGCGGGCTCCTTCACTCCATCGTTCGCCTACGTGGGCGACGCCCGTTTCAATATGGGCAACTCACTCCTCATTACCGGGGCGATCCTTGGCGCCGATGTTCGGATCGTCGCTCCTCGATCACTGTGGCCGTCCGAGGAGATTCAGGCCCTGGCCCGGGAACGCGCTCAGGAATCAGGTGCTCAGCTAACGCTCACCGAAGATGTAACCGACGGTGTTCGGGGCGTTGATTTCGTGCACACCGACGTCTGGGTCTCGATGGGCGAACCGAAGGACGTCTGGGCCGAGCGCATCGAGCTACTCAAGCCGTACCGCGTGGACTCCCGGCTCATGGCCGCCGCGGGTGAGCAGGCGAAGTTCATGCACTGCCTGCCGGCGTACCACGATCAGAACACAGACATCGGACGTTCGATCGCCGATGAATTCGGTCTGACCGACGGAGTCGAGGTCACATCGGAGGTCTTCGACTCCCCCGCCAGCATCGTCTTTGATCAGGCGGAGAACCGACTGCACACCATCAAGGCGGTGTTGGTCGCCACGATCGGTGACTAGCTCCGAGGCAAGCGCGACCTCGCTCTAACCCAGGCGGTTTCGCAACTCCTGGAGCTGGTCACGAAGCTCGGCCGGCACCCGATCGCCGAACTGGCCGAAGTACTCCTCGGTGAGGTCAGCTTCGGCCTTCCACGATTCCGGATCGAGGCGGAACAACTCCTCGAGATCCGCCTCGGTGATGTCAACACCGTCGAGGTCCATCTCGCTGACCACCGGGAGACGGCCGATGGGCGTCTCCACGGCGTCGGCCTGCCCTTCGATGCGTCGGATGATCCACTCGAGAACTCGTGAGTTATCACCAAAGCCCGGCCAGATAAAGCGACCATCGGCGTCCCGCCGGAACCAGTTCACCGAGTAGATCCGTGGCAGTTTCTCCGGACTCGTGAACGCACCGATCTTCAGCCAGTGACCCCAGTAGTCGGCCATGTTGTAGCCACAGAACGGCAGCATCGCGAACGGGTCGCGTCGGAGTTCGCCGACGGTCCCTTCGGCTGCCGCCGTCTTCTCGCTGGACATGGTGGCACCCATGAAAACGCCATGCGCCCAGTCGAAGGACTCGGTGACGAGTGGGACGTTGGTGGCGCGGCGACCGCCGAACAAGATGGCGTCGATCGGCACTCCGGTCGGGTCCTCCCAGTTCGGTGCGATGGTCGGGCATTGCGCTGCCGGAACGGTGAAGCGGGCGTTGGGATGGCTCGAGGGCTCGTCGGAATCGGGGGTCCAGTCCCGACCCTTCCAATCGATCAGGTGTGCCGGAGCCTCCTCGGTGAGCCCTTCCCACCACACATCGCCATCATCGGTGAGCGCGACGTTGGTGAAGATGCTGTTGCCGGTGAGCGTGCGAACCGCGTTGGCGTTGGTGTCCATCCCGGTCCCCGGGGCGACGCCGAAGAAGCCAGCCTCGGGGTTGATCGCGTAGAGCCGACCGTCTTCACCAAAACGCATCCAGGCGATGTCGTCGCCGATGGTCTCGACCTTCCAACCGGGCATCGTCGGCTCGAGCATCGCGAGGTTCGTCTTGCCGCACGCAGACGGGAAGGCCGCGGTGATGTAACGGACGTCGCCCTCGGGTGAG
Source organism: uncultured Actinomycetes bacterium (assembly GCA_913061025.1). Classification (GTDB taxonomy): domain Bacteria; phylum Actinomycetota; class Actinomycetes; order S36-B12; family S36-B12; genus S36-B12. The sequence goes on from CAJXUJ010000055.1 coordinate 4,576, forward strand.
GTGAGTTTCAACACGAGCATGTGCTCGGCGAGCCAACCCTCGTCGCGGGCCATAGCCGAGGCAATTCGCAGTGCGTAGCACTTCTTTCCGAGCAGAGCGTTGCCGCCGTAACCCGATCCGTAGGACCAGATCTCACGGGTCTCGGGGAAGTGCACGATGTACTTCGTGTCATTGCACGGCCACGCGACGTCTTCGCGTGACTCGCCGGCTTCGTCCACCAGCGGGTAGCCAACGGTGTGCAGGCAGGGGACGAAATCCCCGTGTTCGCCGATCTCCTCGAGTGCGGCGGTCCCCATGCGGGTCATGAGTTGCATATTGAGGACCACGTACGGCGAATCGGTGATCTCGACACCGAGCTGGGAGATCCTGGAACCCAGCGGTCCCATGGAGAACGGGATGACGTACATGGTCCGCCCGCGCATGCTGCCCGCGAATAGACCCTTCAGGGTCGCGCGCATCTCGGTGGGTTCGGCCCAGTTATTCGTGGGGCCAGCGTCGATCTCCTTCTGGGAGCAGATAAACGTGCGCTCTTCGACCCGGGCGACATCTCGCGGATCGCTACGCGCAAGGAACGAGTTCGGCCGCAACTCTGGGTTCAGGCGAATGAGAGTCCCGGCCTCGACGAGCTCGTTGGTGAGTCGGTCCCACTCCGCCTGGGATCCGTCGCACCACTCGATCCGATCGGGTTGCGCGAGTTCGGCGATCTCCTCAACCCATTCCAGGATCTGCTTGTTGCGGGTGGGGGCGTTTTCGATGCCTGTCCTTGCCATGCCTGTCGATCCCATCGTGACTCCGTTGTCCGATTGCCAGAAGGTGGGGAAGGTTTGGTCAGGATGGCGCTTTCATCCGCTCGGCGCGAGGTGAGACAGGCGTGTAAACGCTGTCCTGTGAGCAATGGCACAGACCCGGTGTGACCGCCGTTACTTGTGGAGCGATCCAACGCTCGCAGCGACGTTCCTCAGAGTCGATCGCTGTACGGCGCCCGCGGAGTGGTCACGGCTTGACGAATCATCTTGGCGAAGGCTGCTGCACCCTCCGGTCGGAGATGAATCCCATCGGCGTATAGGTACTCGGGGTTCTTGCTAGCGATCTTGTTCCAGTCGAGCAGCACCACCCGGTCGCTGCGGAACTTGGAATCGCACTTGCTCAGCATGCGGTTGTTCTTCTGCTCCCAGGACCGTGGAACCTTGAGGTTCACCAAGTACACGGTTCGGCCCTTGCCGGCAGCGCGGACAAGTTGCTTGCACATCTTCAAGGTGTACGTGCCGTTGGTTCCAAGATGAACGACGACATGCTCGGGCAAGCGAGAACCCTGCTCCCGCAGCAGCCCCGGACCGGTGTAGGCCTGACGGCTTACCTTGGCGTCCACCTTGCCGACGCCGGCATCCTTGAGCTGGGACTTGGCACCGAGCATGACCGAGTCGCCGAAGGCGACGGCGTCGAGATCGTCGTCCGCTGTGGCGCCCGGTGCACCGGCTAGGACCAGGCCCACAGTGAGGGCGGCAGCGACCGCAACCCGGAGACGGCTACGAAGGGTCATGCCATTACGACGCATGGCCCACCACCACGGATCCGATTCCTGCGATAACGCTCTCGAGGATCTCTCTCGTTGTGGCGTAGTTGATTCTGGCGTGGGCTGCCCCCGGGGAGCCGAACGCCGGACCAGAGTTCAACGCGATCTTGGCTTGGTCGAGGATCTCCAACGCGGGGTCCTCGCCTAAGCCGTCGAAGTGAACCCAGGCGAGGTAGGACGCCTCCGGCCATGTCATGCGCACGCCATCCATCGCTTCGAGCGAATCGAACAGGAACCGGCGGCGGTCCTCGAGCGTGGCGAGCATCTCCCCTCGCCAAGGAGCACCGTCGCGATACGCCGCCAACGTGCCCAGCACCCCGAAGTGGCCCACGCCGTAGGTCGCTTCGATCGGTATCCCATCGCGGAGTGCATCGAGAACCACATCGCCGGCAACAAGTTGGGCGCACTTCAACCCAGGGATGTTCCACGTCTTCGATGCCGATACCGCCGCGACTGCCCGCAGATCATTTACGTCGTTGGCGACCTTCAAGAACGGCGTATGCGTTGCACCAGCGAGCGTGAGCGGTGCATGAATCTCGTCCGAAATAACGAGCACACCGTGGGCGGCAGCAAGTTCGGCAACGCGGCCCAACTCGTCGGGCGTGTGAACCGTGCCTGTCGGATTATGCGGCGAACACAGCACGTATGCCTGAACAGCGGGATCGACGAAGGCTCGCTCGAGCGCATCAAGGTCGAGTCTGTACCGCTCCTCACCCGGAGCCCCGATCCGCGTCAACGGCACCTCACGGACCGTCCGTGAACACACCTTCTCGACGGTCGAGAAGAACGGCGGATAGACCGGAGGGTTGATCACCACCGCGGAACCGGGATCGGTCAGATGGACGAGAGACTGAGCGATCGAACTCATGACATCCGCGAGCACGATCACGTTGTCGATCGGCACCTGCCAACCCCACTCAGCCTGAGCAAACTCCGCCAGCGCCCCCGGGATTTCGTCGGCCCATCGGTAGCCCGTATCGGAGCGGTCGACCGCCGCGTGCAACGCGGCGGCGATGGGCTCGGCGAGCGCGAAGTCCATTTCCGCCACCCACGCAGGGATTACGTCCTCCGGATAGGCCCGCCACTTGGCGCTGGTGCGCTGACGCAGGTGTGCCAGGGAAGTGTGGTCAATGTGCACGGGCTAAGCATGCCGCGCCAAGCCGCCTGATCGCGTCAGGCTTGCGCATTGGCGAAAACGGATCAGGTTGCGAGTGCACCCCGGACGACGCTGTCCGTGCTGTGGGTGACGTCGCCGTCGAACTGCTCGACGGAAATGTCCACCACCGGGAAGACATCCATGTCCATGCCCGACGGAAGCGGGAACTCACTTACGGAACCGTCACCGAGCACACCCACCGAGACCATGGAGTCGGCCTCCGGGGTGAGCATCCAGACCTCGTAGTAGCCGTCGGTCGCTGGAAGGTCCGTAACGTCCACCATCAGCACCGGCCCATCGGTGGTCTCTCGAACCTGAGCCACCCCTCGGGCCTGCTGACCGGGCAGCGGCTCGAGCTCGGCTTGGGCGACGGTGGGTGCCGGGTTGCGTTGATCGGTCGCCACGAGCGTGCCGACGCTGCCCACCAGCA